>JBASAH010000096.1:0-7733 GCA_049650505.1 Xanthobacteraceae bacterium | reverse complement strand
CTGAATTCAATTCGTCCCCTCGGGGACTGCCATTCCCCCTTTTGGGTGGAGGAAATGGCGGGAGCGACGGGGCTCGAACCCGCGACCTTCGGCGTGACAGGCCGACGCTCTAACCAACTGAGCTACGCCCCCGCGGGCGCCGTCGGCAGTTAAGGCTCACGCTCCGCTGAGTCAAGGATTTGGGACCTAAACCGCTATTTTCGCAGCGCCTTACCCTTGCCACAGAGCGGAACCAGACAGGCTGGTGATGCAGAAAACATCGGTGGAATCGGCAAAATAGCGTGGTCAGCCGCAGCCGAATCGTTTAACTGCTTCGCTGTGAGCGGCGTTTTTTCACGCCACTATTTATTGAGGAGGGACTAATGACGACGGCTGGTAAACCAACTGCAACGACCGTGACATTGAAGCATCTCGCCGCGAGCCTTGCTGAGGACAACGAGCTCTCCAAGAAGCAGGCCGAAGCCATCCTCGGCGGCCTCGTTGGAAATATCGTCAAGCACCTGAAAAAGGGCGAGCGCATCCGCATCGGCGGGCTCGGCATTTTGCAAGTTAGAAAACGCGCCGCGCGCATGGGCCGCAATCCTGCGACCGGCGAACCGATTCAGATCAAAGCGAGCAAGAAGGTCGCGTTCCGCGCCTCGAAGGAGCTCAAAGAAGCGATCTGATTACCTTCCTCGGCAGACCTGCAAATGCGGGTCTGGCGTCGCTCACCGCCCGCATGCTGTCGCACGGAGTTGCGATGGCGGCGGGCGTTTTCTTTTTGTCGGCATTCCGTTTGCTAAGAAGCGGCGCCGGAGCCCGCCTTTGCCTTACGGTTTCGGCGCGGCAACCTTCCTCGCTTCGCCCCGCACATCTAAGCTTGGCTTGGCTTGGCTTGGCTTGGCTTGGCTTGGCTTGGCTTGCCGAGCCGTAGCTCGCGAAGCGAGCGAAGGATGGTGGGCGGTGACGGACTCGAACCGCCGACATTCTGCGTGTAAAGCAGACGCTCTACCAACTGAGCTAACCGCCCAAAATCCGGTGACCTCCAGCGAGATGTATCCCTGCACCCAGTCGGTGCGCAAGCACAGCGGCTTAGTGGCCCGATTCCGAAGTTCGTAAGCATTTACGGCGCCCGCGTACGGACTTCGTCCGCTTCTGAACCCGAAGTCGCATCCGAGCGCTCCGCAAACTTATGCGAACTTCGGGTTCGCGGCACGAGTGTTGCGCATGGATCACGCGGGCAGCATTTGCTTGCGGCCGAGCGGTTGAAAATGGCCTCGGCGCGCGACAGTGCCGATAGAATATGAGATAACAGCTTACCGACAAGCGACGGGCCGGATGCCCGGAAGGGGGAACGACGGGCCGGATGCCCGGGAAAACGGGGGGACCATGATCCGGATATCGGTTTTGTCGCTCGCTTTCGTGTTTGTGGTAGCGGCCGCAGCCGCCCAGCAATTGCCGCCGCAGCCGCCGCCGGTTGCCTCACAAATGGGCCAAGGAGATCAGCGGGAGCGCGCCGCCTGTCATCCGGATGTGACGAGGTTTTGTCAGACCCAGCTGCAGATCAATCCCAATGACCTTCTGGGTATTCTAGGTTGCCTGCAAGCGAACCGGCCCAAGATCAGCCGTGCCTGTCAGCAGGTCCTCGCCAGCCACGGCCAGTAGGCCTGCTCCAAACACCACGCTGCGCGGAGCGGATGTAAGCGATCGCCGCTGCGCATCGTCTCAAGACGCGCGATCGTCGTCCGCCGGCACCGTTTCCACGGTGTTGCGTTCAACGTGCTCGGCCAAGCGCACCCAGGATTGGGCGAGCGTCAGCCACAGCGCCTTATCCTGATCATCTTCGGCCCGCTGCGCCATTGCGACACATTCTTCGGCGTAGCGGCGGTGATTGAACGTCGTCCCCATGATACTCCCCGGGTAAACTCAACGACGCGTGAATTTCACTTGAGGACTGCGGCAGCGGCGGGATCATGCGCAGGCGGAACTCGGGCGAAGCCCGCTAAAAACTAGGTGGGCGGAACCTGTCTTTGCCCTGTCGTGAAGACTCCGCCTTGGACTAAGGCGCCACGCGCACAATTCATGGCTTAAGTGCCTCAACATTGAAAATTGGCCGATCCCCGTGGGCCGCCCACCGAAAGCCTAGAGATATCCTTATTTCGTCATGCATTATGGCATTAGCTGCACTGCAGCAAATTACATTGCGCCGCAGCAAAGGAACTCCATATTTCGCCTGTGATTCCGGCCTGTTGCCGGAAGAAAGGACGAAAACCCATGTTGTTACCGATTATCCGCTTCTTTCAGAACTGGAAGCGATATGGGCTCGCCGTGCAGGAACTTTCCCAATTGAGCGACCGTGAATTGGCCGACATCGGAATTACCCGCAGCGACATTCCCCATATCGCTTGGGACCAATCGGACCGCTAAGCCTTTTTATAGCTACGCGATCGTGCTTGCAGCGCCCGGCTTTGGCCGGGCGCTGCGTTTTTGCGCGGGCCCTTGGCGAGCCTGCCGGCGCGCTCACATCACAACCGGCTTGCCTTTGTCAGGCACGATTACTTTGGTGGCATGACCGCCCATTGCCGCGACGAATTTATCCGCTGTCGCGTCGATGATTAGAAACGACCCGTAATGGCAAGGGATCACCGCGTCGAGCTTGAAGAAACGCTTCACCGCCAGCGCGGCCGTGGCTGCGTTCATGGTGAAGCGATCGCCGATCGGCACCATGGCGATCCGCGGCTGGTGGATTTCGGCGATCAGCGCCATGTCGGAAAAGATGTCGGTGTCGCCCATATGATAGATGGTGGGCTCGCCCGGGGCCTTGATGATCGCGCCGCACGGATTGCCGAGATAAACCGACGCGCCGTTGACGATGTCGCCCGAGGAGTGATCGGCGCGCACCAAAGAAACGGTGAAGCCGCCGAGATCGGTGGTGCCGCCGGTATTCATCGGGTTGAGCTTTTCCAGACCCTTTGCCACGAGCCACATGCCGAGATCGTAATTGGTGGTCACCGTGGCGCCGTTGGACTTCGCAATATCGAGCGTATCGCCGACATGATCGCCGTGCCCGTGCGTCAGCACGATATGCGCCACGCCCTTGATCGCCGCGGCCTTGTCGGAGACGAAAGCGGGATTCCCAGTGAAAAACGGATCGATCAGGACCGTATAGCCGGCAAAATCCAATCGGAATGCGGAGTGACCATACCAGGTGATTTGCATGACGGAACCTTGCGCTGCCGGAGAACCGAATACGTTCAACCATAATAACGCGGGCGTTGCTGGAAAAGCTCACCTCGCAATAGATGCGCCGTAGCTGCGGCGTGTCGCGCTACCCGGCGGTCCGTGCTAACGGCATGCGATGCCGGTTCTCGCACTTGCTGATGCCGCCGTGTTGCTGCCGGAGCGTGGCGCGCTGATCGGCCTTGATCTCGGCAGCAAGACCATTGGCGTCGCCGTGAGCGATCCCGACCGGCGGGTCGCAGCGCCGGTCGAAACCATCTCGCGCCAGCGCTTCGCGCTTGATGCGCGGCGTATCCTCGAACTTGCCGCCGAGCGGCGCGCCACAGGTTTCGTGCTTGGCCTGCCAATCAATATGGACGGCTCGGAAGGGCCGCGCGCGCAGTCGACCCGCGCCTTTGCCCGCAATCTAGCGCGCCTGACCGGGCTGACGATCGCGCTGTGGGACGAGCGATTATCGACCGCTGCCGTGGAGCGCGCACTGATCGCTGTCGATGCGAGCCGAGCCGCGCGCAAAAGCGTCATCGATCAGCACGCGGCCGCTTATATCTTGCAGGGCGCGCTGGACCGGTTATCCAACGCGCGGTCGGCAAGACTGTAACGCGCCTGGGGCCGTACGCTTTGCGAGTTTCCGGTGCATCGCTACCTCGCGCGGCCGATCCGCACTTGCCGGGGTAGTCGGATTGGGCCTATAGCAACGCTTTAATGACCAAGGCCCAGCCTCCGACGCGGCACATCATTTCGATCAACGACCTCACCAATAAGGAGATCGAAACGATCTTCGAGGTCGCGCAGGGCTTTCTCAAGGAACTCGCAGACAATCATGTGCCCTATCGGATCGGGCGCAGCACCAATCTTGCGTCCAAATTCATCCTGGTGAGCCTGTTTTACGAACCGTCGACACGTACGCGCCTGTCGTTCGAAAGCGCCATGTTGCGCCTTGGCGGCGCCAATATCACAAGCGCCGACCCGGCGGTCAGTTCGGCGGCAAAAGGCGAAAGCCTGGCGGATACGATCAGGGTCATTTCGAACTACGCCGATATCGTCGTTATCCGCCACCCGCGCGACGGAGCGGCGCGGCTCGCGGCGGAATACGCGCAGATCCCGGTGATCAACGGCGGCGACGGTAGCCACGAGCATCCGACGCAAACGCTGTGCGATCTGTTTACGCTTAAATCCAAGAACAAAAATCTACGCAGCATGAAGATCGCGATTTCCGGCGATCTCAAGGGCAGCCGCACCATCCATTCATTCGTCTATGCCTTGGCGCGTTTCGGCGCCACGATCGAGCCGCTGCCGGCGCCGGGCATGGAGCTGCCGGCGCATGTCGATCGCCGGCTGCGCGAGGAATTTCACAGCCGCATGGTGTCCAAGGATCAGGCCGGCACGATCGATGCGCTCTATGTCACGTCCGACCAGCCGCATCAGCTCTCGCTTTATGCCGAGCCCGAGATCGAGATCGATTACGGTTTGGTTTTGCAAAAGAAGATCGACGCCGTCTATGTCACGCGCTTTCAGAAGGAGCGATGGACGGAGCAGGAGCGCCCCTACCCCAGGATCGATGCAAAATTTCTCGGCGAGCCTAAATATTCCGAAGCGAGCGTCATGCATCCCCTGCCGCGGGTCAACGAGCTGGATGCGTCGCTCGATACCGACCGCCGCGCGATTTATTTCCAGCAGGCCGCCTACGGCGTTCCGGTGCGCATGGCGCTGATTTCGCTGCTCTTGCATTTGCACAAGAACAAATCGTTGCACAAATTCCCCGGCGGCTTCGCCAAACCCGATTATCCGGTCTACGCCCAGCCGATCGGTACCGGGCTGCATTGCGCCAACCAGAACTGCATCACCTGCGATCCCGCCGAAAGCCAATACGCCGCCAACAAATTTTATGTCGTGCAGCGGTCCGACCGTCACGACATTAAATTGCGCTGCGCCTATTGTGAGACCGATATCGAAGCCGAAACGACAGACACCGGATTTGTGGTCGCCGATACGTCGCGCAAGACGTTTTCGTCCGGACTTGCAGCGTTGACGAAAGCGCCGGCCGAGAAGCTCAAGCATCTGGTGATCTATCGCAGCGAATCCGATGCGGAGGCGGCTGGGTTTCACGTCCGCGAGGCGAGCGCCAGCAAGCTGCGAACGGGATGAGCCCGGTACTGCGCGCGGTTTCGCAATCAGCGATCCCGCGATAATAAGCCAAGATGCATTCAGCTGTGCTCCAATATGCCGCGGCCCTGATCTTTGGTTATCTGTGCGGTTCGATACCGTTCGGCGTTCTATTGACCCGGCTCACCGGCGCGCCCGATTTGCGCAATGTCGGCTCCGGCAATATCGGCGCCACCAATGTGCTGCGCACCGGCCGCAAGCTGTTGGCCGCCGCAACACTTGCCGGCGATATTCTTAAAGGAACCGCCGCCGTCGCGGTGACTGGCTTTGTTTTCGGCCGCGATGCGGCGCTATACGCCGCGCTTGGCGCTCTGCTCGGTCATTTGTTTCCGGTTTGGCTCAACTTTAAGGGAGGCAAAGGTGTCGCCACCTATCTCGGCCTTTTGCTCGGGCTCGCTTTGTGGCTGGCGCTCACGGCATTCTGCCTGATCTGGGTCGCGATCGCGGCGGCATCGCGCTATTCGTCGCTCGCCGCTTTGACCGCAACCGCCGCGACGCCGGCGGTGCTGTGGTGGAACGGCGACGTGGCGGAGGCGAAATTATTTCTGCTGCTGTCGGCGCTCGTCTGGCTGATGCACCGCGCCAACATCAAGCGGCTTATCAGCGGCACGGAAAATCCGATCGGTGGCGCGTAATAAATCACCACTGGATTTCCGCCTGCGCAGGAATGAGCGGTGGGCGACTACTCTGCCGCTTCGACGCTGACGTGCGCCGGCCGCACCGGGGCGCCATGGGTATGCGGAATCTTGTCGGCGAAAACTTCAACAAAATGGTCGGTCTCGCCCGGCGAAGTATGAGGCCGCAACGCCTCGTCGAAATGGCTGGGCGCGGCTGGGTCGCGCGCCACCCGCGCCAGGATGCGCCGGTAACGCCAGACGAGCCGCAGCCATTGCGAGGTCACTTTAAGAAAATCGACGACGCGCCACGGATAAAACACGAGCGGATGAGGAACCGGCGTGCCATAGCGGCGCTGCGTTCGTACCTTGCGGCGTAAGAATCCAAATTGCAGCGGATGCACGCCTTCGATGCGGGCGGCGCCGGAAAAGATGGTCAGCGAATCCAGAACTTTGGTGCGATTGATGCCTGAGACGATGGCGCGGCGCATGATCGTTTCGACGTGTTCGTCGGTGTAATAACGCCGCCACGCATCGGCATAGACCCGCATCCAGGTTTCTTTCGACATCAGTGGATGCCCGGTGCAGGCATGTTCCAGGTCGTATTTGTTCATGTCGGGGTCCATCGCCACCCCGCTCATGAAAAGCTTCTTGTGATCTTCCGAGCCCGGCAGCGGCGTCAGATAGAAAAACTCCAGAATGTCGACCGGCAGTTCCTTCTTGATGATCTCGATATCGCGCGCGATCGATTCCGGCGTATCGGTGGGGAAGCCGAGGATGTAGCCGGCATAGGTCATGACCTTTTGCGACCGCCAGGCGAGCAGCATGTCGCGATATTCCCAAATCTTGTTCTGGCGCTTCTTGGTGCCCATCAGCGATTCCGGATTGATATTTTCCAATCCGATGAAAACCGCGGTGCAGCCGGCGCGCGCCGATTTCTCAATGAAGCCGGGAATTCGGTGGCACAATGTGTCGACCTGAAGCAGCAGTCGTATTCTAAAACCTTCGCGCTCGCGCAACTCGATCAGGCGATCGAGGATCGGCTCCCAGTTGCGGTTGCGGGCGAAATTGTCATCAGTGATGAAGAAGCGCGTGATTCCCTGCGCCGCATTGGCGCGCACGATGGCCTCGACATCGTCCGGCGTGCGATAGCGCGATTTGCGGCCCTGGACATTGATGATCGTGCAGAAACTGCATTGGAACGGGCAGCCGCGCCCGGCATCGAAGCTGGAATAGTGTCCCGCCACGCGAGTCACCACCGAACGCGGCAGGATCGGGTAGACGGCGGCGGCCATTTCCGGAAGATCGTTGAGATATTTGTAGATCGGCTTGGCGTTTCCGGCGGCGACGTCGCACAAAACTTCCGCCATGCGGCCCTCAGCCTCGCCGGCGAATAACGTGATGCCGAGATCGAGCGCTTGTTTCAGATCCACCGGCAGCTCCGGCAGCATGGCGATGCAGCCGCTGACGTGAAACCCGCCCATCACTACCGGCAATCCGTGCGCGCGGAATTGCCGGCCGAGATCGAGCGCACGCGGAAACTGATTTGATTGAACGCCGATCAGCCCGACCATGCCGCCGCCGTTGGCACGGATGCGCCTCGCGATGCCGGCGACGTCGACGATCGTGTTGCATTCGTCGCAGGCTTCGATCTCGATATCGACGTCGGGACCGAGTACGCGATCGCGCGCGCATTCCTCGACCAAGCCATAGACGCTGGCCAAGCTGTTCGACGGC
>JBASAH010000095.1:0-4724 GCA_049650505.1 Xanthobacteraceae bacterium | reverse complement strand
GAACCGCACTTTGCCGCACTGGCGGATTTTCCGGAGACGCGCGCCTTCTGGTGGCCACGCTTCTTGCGCATCGCGCGCTGGTTCGCCGGCTGGGAATCGGCGCGCCGCGTCTCCGTTGCCTCGCTCGCCGCCGAAACCCGCGGCGAGATCGAGATCGCGCTGCGCGAGAGCACGTTCAAGCTGCGCGGCCGCGCCGACCGCATCGAGCTTTGCCGCGATGGCCGCTACGTCATCCTTGATTACAAGACCGGGGCGGCACGGACCGAAAAGCAGGTGCGCACGGGCTTGGCGCCACAGCTCACCTTGGAAGCCGCAATGCTGCGCAAGGGCGGCTTTGTCGGCATACCCGCCGGCGGTTCGGTCGCCGAACTGATCTATGTCCTGTTGAAGGGCGGCCAGCCCGCCGGCGAATCGAAGTCCATCGTTTTCAAGGACGGCACTCCCGACAGCCAAGCCGACCGGGCGCTCGCCAAGCTGACGCAGCTTGCGCAGTATTTCGACGACGAGAGTACGCCCTATCGTTCGTTGGTCCATCCGATGTGGCGAACGCATTACGGCGATTACGATCACCTCGCCCGGGTCAAGGAATGGTCGAGCTCGGGCGGCGTGACCGACGATTTTATTGGTGGCGAATGAGAACGCCGGAAGCCATTTCACTTCAAATCCGCGAGTTGCAGCGCGCGGTGGCAAATCCCGAAGTGTCGGCCTGGGTCGCCGCCAATGCCGGATCGGGCAAGACGCATGTGCTGGCGCAGCGTGTCATCAACCTTCTGTTGAAAGGCGTGCAGCCGGAAAAAATACTCTGCATCACTTTTACCAAGGCGGCTGCCGCCAACATGGCGAAACGCGTCTTCGATACGCTCGCCGAATGGACCACGCTCGACGACGGCGCGCTCGATGCCGCAATCCGCGCGCGCTCCGCTATCGAGCCTGACGCTGCCCGGCGCACGCTGGCGCGGCGTTTGTTCGCCCGCGCATTGGAAACCCCAGGCGGACTTAAAGTGCAGACGATCCATGCGTTTTGCACCCAGTTGCTGCATCAATTTCCGTTCGAGGCCAACGTCGCTGCGCGTTTTGATGTGCTGGATGAAACCAAACAGACTCAGCTTTTGGAGCGATTAACGCTTGATGTGCTGCTCGCCGGCGCACGCGCGCCGGACAGCCCGATCGGCCGCGCCTTGGATATGGCGCTCACCGCCGCGTCAGATTTTACCTTTCGCGAGGCGGTCCGGACCGCGATCGCCGCACGGGAAGCCGTCGCGCGCTCGGTCATCGAGGCGGGCAGTATCGAGGCAGCAATTAGCGCGATGTCACGCCAGCTCGGCCTCGATCCCGCCGAAAGTCGCGACAGTGTTGAGGATGAGTTTTTCTCTCGCTCGCTAATGCCGACCTCCGACTGGCCGGCAGTCGCGGCGACGCTGGAGCAAGGCGCCAAGACCGATATCGACCAGGCGCGGCGGTTCAAGCGGGTTGCCGCCTTGTCGGGATCCGACCGAGTCGGGGCTTACCTTGACATTTTCTGCACGGAGAAAGGAGAGCCGCGAAAATTGATCGTGACCCAGGCGATCAAAGATGCCGACCTGACGCAACGGCTCGCTGCGGAGCAGAGCCGGGTCTGTGCGCTGTTGGACC
This sequence comes from Xanthobacteraceae bacterium, assembly GCA_049650505.1. Taxonomy (GTDB): domain Bacteria; phylum Pseudomonadota; class Alphaproteobacteria; order Rhizobiales; family Xanthobacteraceae; genus BOG-931. Next base: position 3,092 of record JBASAH010000095.1, on the reverse strand, counting down.
GGTGGCGCGCTGTGATCTGTCGGGATCGCTCCGCCGCACTCCTCACCATCGTTCATGAGATCCTGCAGCGCTATGAAGACGAGAAGCAACGCCGCGGACTCGTCGATTACGACGATCTGATCGATAAGACGCTGGAGCTTCTCCGCAATGTCGATGCCGCCTGGGTTCACTACAAACTCGATTTCGGCATCGATCATCTCCTGATCGATGAGGCGCAGGACACCAGCAGCAAGCAATGGCAGATCGTGCGCGGGCTGGTCGCCGAATTTACCGCAGGCGCCGGCGCGCGGGCCGCGACGCGCACTGTGTTCGCAGTCGGCGACGAAAAGCAGTCGATCTATTCATTCCAGAATGCGGCGCCACGGGACTTTGCCGAAATGCGGCGCCACTTCGAGCGCGCGCATCAAAGCGGCCGGCCCGACTTCGTGTTTCGCGAGTTCAAGCATTCGTTCCGTTCTGGAGCGAACATCCTTGCCGCTGTCGATGCAGTCTTCAGCGATAAAGCTATTGCAGCGAGTGTCTCGTCCGATGCCGACGGATTTCCTCCGCATATCGCACTGCCCGACACGCCTGCGGGCTTGGTCGAGATCTGGGATCCGGTCGAACCGGAGAAAAACGCGGAAATCGACGGCTGGGATGCGCCGTTCGATCAAGTCAGCGAGACCAGCGCGCGAGTGAGGCTGGCGCGGCGCATTGCGCGCACGGTGCGGCGGCTGGTCGAGGCTGGCGAGCCCGTCGGCATCGATGGTCGCGCCATGCGTTATGGCGATGTTCTCGTGCTGGTGCGGCAGCGCGGCGAATTATTCGAGTCGATCATACGCGCGTTGAAAAATGAGAACGTCGATGTCGCCGGCGCCGACCGTCTCATGCTCACCGAGCACATTGCGGTCATGGATCTGATGGTGCTGACGGACGCGCTGCTGCTGCCCGAGGACGATCTTGCGCTGGCGACCGTGCTGCGCAGTCCGCTATTTGGTTTCGACGATGAGGATCTGTTTGCCATAGCCTCCAATCGTGGACGCCTGCCACTGCGCGGCGCGCTCGATCGCAAAGCCGGCGAAAAGTCACTGTTTTCGAATGCAGTGGCGATCTTGGACAGGTTCGCCGAACTCGCCAAACGCGAAACGCCATTCGCATTTTATGCGCAGGTTCTCGGCGCCGGCGGCGGCAGGCGGCGTTTTCTCGCCCGTCTCGGCCCCGAGGCAAACGATGCGCTTGATGAGTTTCTCAATCTGGCGCTTGAATATGAACGCCGCGAAACGGCGTCGCTACAAGGTTTTCTCGCCTGGCTGCGGCAAGCGCGCGCCGAAGTGAAGCGCGACATGGAAATTGCGCGCGACGAAGTGCGCGTCATGACGGTTCACGGCGCAAAAGGTCTTGAGGCGCCGCTCGTCATCCTAGCCGATACCATGACGCCGCCCGCCGGACCCAAGCAGCCGCGGCTGTTGCAGCTCTCGCGCAAGGCCGTCATTTGGGCGGGACGCAAGGCCGACGATTCGCCGGCCATGGCGAATGCGCGCCGTGCGGCGCTCACGGAGGCCGGCGACGAATACCGGCGGCTCCTCTATGTCGCCATAACGCGCGCCGCGGATCGATTGATCGTCTGCGGCGCCGACGGTGAACGAAAGCGACCGGACGGCTGCTGGTATGATCTCATCCGCCGAGCGCTCGATCCCTATTTGATCGAGGAGACCAACGGCGACGAAAAAGTCCGGCGATTCCGCAAGACCGCCGTGACCGCGATCGCCGCGCCAGCCGCGCTCACCAAAACGCCGACCAAACTCGAGCGGCCGGAATTTCCCCTATGGTTGCGGCAGACAGCACCGATCCAATCATCGCGCCCTGCACCATTGTCGCCGTCGTCGGCTTTTGCCCAGGACATCAGCCGCGCTGCGCCGGAGGCCGCACGCGACCGGCAGAAAGCCTTGCAACGCGGCCAGATCGTGCATCGGCTCATGCAGTCCTTGCCCGATCTTCCGCAGGCAGCGCGCAGGCCCGCGCTGGAGCGCTATCTTGCAAACGCGGCGAGAAATCTTTCCGCGAATGAGCAGACTGAAATCGCGCGGCAGATGCTTGGCATAGTCGAGGACAGCAACTTTGCTGAAGTTTTTGCCGCCGGTAGCCGCCCGGAAGTGCCGATTGTCGGCCGTATTGCGCGCACAGGCGGCGAACCTGTTCTCGTCTCTGGACAGGTGGACCGGCTGACCGTCAGCGCCGACGACGTCCTCGCCATCGATTACAAGACCGACAGCATCGTGCCGGCCCAGCCCGAAAATGTGCCGGCGGCCTATGTCACGCAGCTTGCATTGTACCGCGGGGTCCTTCGCCAGATTTATCCGGCCAAACGCGTGCGCGCGGCGCTTCTGTTCAGCGGCGGGCCGCGGCTGATCGAAATTCCCCTCTCCGTCATGGATGCCGCACTGAAAACCCAGCTCGACCGCGCCAAAACGTAGCGCTGTCACGCTCCGGTGAGCGCGGCTTGACGCCTCGTACGGGCGTTCATAGGTTCAACCCTCTTGAGCAACCGATTCTTGGGCAGCCGATTCTGCGCCTAATCCGGAGCCGACGACTCCCTGAACAGACGAGGTATTTCATGGTTGAGAAGGTAACCGATGCCACGTTTGACAAGGACGTGCTTGAGGCGAGCGGTCCGGTGGTGGTTGATTTCTGGGCCGAATGGTGCGGTCCGTGCCGTATGATCGCCCCTGCGCTAGAAGAGATTTCCAATTCGCTCAACGGCAAGGTGAAGATCGTCAAGCTCAACGTCGACGAGAACCCTGGCATTGCTGCCAAGTACGGCATCATGTCGATTCCGACGTTGATGTTGTTCAAGGACGGTCAATTGGCGTCGCGCCAGATCGGCGCCCAACCGAAGCAGAAGCTCGAGCAGTGGATCACCGCCTCGATCTGATGTTGCTGTTCTGCGCCCACTTACGACACTTGGCGCAATAAACATTTCCAGCAATAAAGCGAACGGATCGCAACCGAAGCCGCATTTGGCTTTTCCTTCTTCGTCTAGTGCCGGAAATGTCTGGTGCCGGTGAAGAGCATGGCGATGCCGTGGGCATCGGCGGCTGCGATCACCTCATCAT
>JBASAH010000094.1:0-2032 GCA_049650505.1 Xanthobacteraceae bacterium | reverse complement strand
GGCCGCGACGGTCGTGCAGGCGCTGGCGCCGCAGATCGCGGCGCTGAACGCGAGCCTGCCGAGCGGATACCACGTCGGCGTTGGCGGAAGCGTGGAGGAGAGCGACAAGGCGCAGACCTCGGTCGCCGCCGTCCTGCCTCTGATGCTCGTCATCATGCTCACGGTGCTGATGTTCCAGCTTCAGAGGTTCAGCAGCATGTTCCTCGTGCTGAGCGTCGCTCCGATGGGTGTCATTGGCGTCGTTGCGGCCTTGCTGCTCGCCAATAAGCCCCTGGGTTTCGTGGCGATCCTGGGCGTGCTTGCGCTCACCGGCATGATCGCCCGCAACTCGGTGATCCTGATCGACCAGATCGAGAAGGAGAAGGCGCGCGGGCTCCACCCCTGGGATGCGGTCGTCGAGGCCACCAGTCACCGCGTTCGCCCGATCCTGCTCACCGCTTCTGCGGCGATTCTGGGCATGATCCCGATCGCGCCCACCGTCTTCTGGGGTCCCATGGCCTACGCGATCATGGGGGGCCTCGCGGTCGCGACGGCACTGACCCTCGTCTTCCTTCCGGCGCTCTATGTGGCCTGGTTCCGGATCAAAAGGCCTGACCCGGACGCGCGTCAAAACATGCATATCGAGGAGCTTCCCGAGATCCGCCTCGGGGGCCTTCGGGAAGTCCTTGCAGACGCTGGCGCCCCAGAACTGGAAACGACGGCGCAAATCTAAGGAGACCAACCATGAAGTTGCAGAAGACCTTGTTGATCCTGTGCGCCAGCGGGATGCTCAGCGCGGCAGTAATCGCGCCACACTTCGCGCTGGCCCAGCCATTCCCGGGCCCTCCGCCCGGCGGCCCTCCTCCTGGTCCCATTGGCGGACCTCCTCCCGGTATGCCCGGCGGCGGTCTTGCTGGTCTCCCTGGTCCTGGTGGTCCTCCGGGGCCTGGGGCCGCCGCTGGACTTCCTCGTCTTTCCGGCGTCGACGCCCCCGCTGGTCTCGCTCGTCCCAGGGGATCTCTTGGTCCCCGGGCCGCTGGCCTTCCTCGTCCTTCCGGCGCGGGAGGCGGTCGTCCAGGCTTCTCTGGCGGTCACGGTAGCGCTTACGGCCACTCCGGAACCTATGCGTACGGCAACATAGCCAATTATGGCTACGGCCGCGCAGGCTATGGCTACGGATCGTGGCGACACCGCTACGGGCCTTATGGCGTTTATGCCTACAGCAACAGTTCCGACTCGAGCAGCTGTGCTTACACCTACGAGTACAGCTCCAGGCTGCGGGCCTATAGGCGCGTTTGGACTTGCTCCGAAGAGTGAGTGCGGCGGCTTTTGGAGGGCGCATGCCCGTCGATACAGCCATCTTGACCCCCGTTTCACTGTTCCTGGGGGCCCTGATAGGAGGAGGCGCCTCACTTTGTGCTGCCGTTTACACTCAGCGCCATCAAGATCGCCTTCGGCGCATCGCAGGCGAGATCGCCAAGAGGGAAGCCGTTTACGCTGATTTCGTCATGAGTGCCTCGAATGTGCTGCTGCACGCCTTCACGCACGATGACGTCTCGCCCTGCGGCGATGAGCAGCGCTTGATCGGGCTCATCAACCGAATGAGGCTATTCGCCCCGCATAATGTTGTGAGTGGAGCGGAGGCCGTGCTCAGAGCCATTGTGGAGATTGCACTGAGGCCGAGTATCAAGCTCCGGCAACTCGCGAAAGAGGCATTGTCCAAGAGCCCCGATCCCGATCCGCTTCTGGCGTTCACCGAGATCTGCCGGGCCGATCTCGATAGCGTGCGGCGAAGCGTGCTCTAAGGCGACCGCATTCGGCCCAAACCTGATGCTTGTTAGACGGTGGGCCGAATTTTCAACGGCAATTCGCGGCTCCAGTGGTCGACGGACACATGGACAAGAGTGCTCAGGCACGACGAGGTTCGGCTAATAATCTCCGACTCGGCCTTGCGGCCGTCCGCCCTTTGAATGCTGCGCTTTGCGGCGGCAAGGCGGCGGCGCGCGCGGCGCCTATCAAGGAGGCGTGTACGAAGACCTGGCCGAGGCAGGTC
>JBASAH010000093.1:0-1897 GCA_049650505.1 Xanthobacteraceae bacterium | reverse complement strand
ATGTCCATCCCGACAAAACTCGATCATTGCGTCATTCACGTCACAAACTGGGAACGCTCAAACGCGTTCTACACGACAATCCTCGGCGCCGAACTGGTCGCCAGGGCGGCCGGCTACGCGTATCGCTTCGGCGATAAGCAGCTCAACGTACATGGACCGGGGGTGAAGCCGGCGGAGGTCGCGCGGATTCCCGTTGCGCCCGGCAATAGCGATTTGTGCTTCGAATGGATCGGGCCGATCGTGGACGCCATTGCGCATCTGCAGCGCTGCGGCATCGCGATCGAAAATGGGCCGATGCGGCGCTTCGGCGCCAAAGGCGCGGGTACCAGTGTTTATTTTCGCGATCCGGACGGCTCGTTGATGGAATTCATGTCGTACGCGTAAACTTTCGGCGATGTCTGCGCCCAAATTTCAGAGATCGAGATGAGAGAAGCCCCAGGAATGCACGATCCAACCGTTCTGCCGCCCAATCTTCCGGTGCCGGAAGACGACGGCGCAGCGCGGCATCTCACCGGGATGAAGATTCCGGATGTCACGCTGCCGGCCACCACGGGACCGGCCGTGAACCTCGCGAAACTCACCGGGCTCACCGTCCTTTACGTTTACCCGCGCACTGGCGTTCCCGGCGTCGATGCGCTGCCCGGCTGGGATGATATCCCCGGCGCCCGCGGCTGCACGCCACAATCGTGCGGCTTTCGCGATCATTTCAGAGAACTCAAAGCGCTCGGCGTCGCTGCGGTCTATGGATTGTCAACGCAGGACAGCGCCTATCAGCGCGAAGCGGCGCAGCGGCTTCATCTGCCGTTCCCGCTTCTATCCGATGCCGATTTGAAACTGAAAACCGCGATTGGCCTGCCGAGTTTTTTCACATCCGGCATGACTCTATACAAACGCATGGCGATGGTACTCGATGGCGCCGCGATTATGCGCGTTTTTTATCCAGTATTTCCGCCCGACAAAAATGCCGAAGAAGTCATGGCGTGGCTTCGATCACGCCCTGCGCATCCGCATCGATGAATTTGCGCGCCTGGCCAATCACGTCGCGGAACATCTGCGGCGTCAGCACGCCAGTATTGGTGTTGTAACGCGAGCAGTGATAGCTGTCGAACAGCGTGAGCGCGGGCAGCACATGCGCCCGCCCATGCGCGAAGGGGAATTTCGATCGCCGTGCGTCGCTCGCAAGCACGAAGCTCTCATGCGCAATACGGCCTAAAGCGACCGCGACCCGCAGCTTGTCCATCTCGGCGATGGCGGCCTTCAGGAAATCGCGACAGGTCGTGATCTCTTGCGGCGTCGGCTTATTGTCCGGCGGGACGCAGCGCACCGCGTTGGTGATCCGGCAATCGATCAATTGGAACCCATCGTCGGCGCGGGCGGCGTAATTGCCGCGCGCGAAGCCGAAATCAGCCAGCGTCGCATAGAGCAGATCGCCGGCATAATCGCCGGTGAACGGCCGGCCGGTGCGGTTGGCGCCGCGCAGGCCGGGGGCCAGACCGACGATCAGCAGCCGCGCATCGCTCGGTCCAAAAGAATCAACCGGGGCATTGAACCAGTCCCGCTCGCGCTGGCGCCAGGACTCGCGAAAAGCCACGAGCCGCGGGCAACGCGGACAATCGCGGCCGGGCATTCCACTGCCGCGCGTCATCGAAGCTATTCGTCTTCGAACTCGTCTTCGACTTCGACGCGTTGTGCGGTCGGGCTACGCTGCAGAAATTGCGGCGTGTGCCTCGGCTCACGCGGTTCGCGGGCTTCTCTCGGCTCGCGGATCGGTCGGTCGGTCGGATCGCGGCCGATCTTGGATTGCAGCTCCATGATGTCGACGAACTGATCGGCCTGGCGGCGCAGCTCATCGGCGACCATCGGCGGCTGCGTCGAAATCGTCGAGACGACCACGACG
>JBASAH010000092.1:0-6421 GCA_049650505.1 Xanthobacteraceae bacterium | reverse complement strand
GGCGCGAGGGCTGAACCGCAGAAAGTGGCGGCAACAGCCCTCGCGCCTTTAGCTTTATGAGCGTTTGAATTCCCGTTTGCGTTCGGTGATTAGTGCCGCAACATTCTCCCATGGGAAGGCCGCCGGTTGCGCGCGGTAAGAGCGCATCCCAACACCACCCAACCGATCATTGCCACCAGAATGAGCCAAAGCGCCGCATCAACCGCCATGTCGTCCTCAATGTCATCTTCCACGGCCGCCCTTGTTGGTTAAATTCGTGCCGCGGAGAAAGCTTCCGTGCCGCGATGTCGCAGGGGCCAGGGAGATGGGAGCCATGAGACGGTACTGCACTGCGCGCTCTGCTCTAGGCGCGCCGTTTCATCGGCTCGCGGCGGCACTGAGCACGAACATGGTAAACGCCGCGATCGCGGCCGACGCTTGTGTTCGGACCATGCCGTAATCGCCAGAAATATCAGCTCGCGGCGTTCACGGCCGATATCAAGCAAACACCGCCGCGGCGCATCGGTTCGGGCTTAAAGCCTCAACACATAAACCTTTGTGGCAGGTGCCCTAACAATACCTCACATTTCGACACAATCGGACACGCTGCCGCCCTCGGGGTTCGTAAATTTACCTGCTGGATTGGGAGTTGTGCGGGATGCGTTGCCGGGGGATCGCCGCGCTTTTTGCGGGATTGCTTGCGACGGCAGTTTGCGTCGGGGCGGCTTCGGCCGGCGACGCGGATCACGCAATTACGGTGGTCGGCAACCGCCACATCGGCGCCGACATGGTCCGCGCGTTCTTCCATGCCAGGCCGGACGGGCAATACGACGCCAGCGCGCGCGATGCCGCACTCAAAGGTCTATACGGCAGCGGATTGTTCGCCGATGTGAAAATCTCGCATGACGGAAACCGCATCCTGGTCGTGGTCGTGGAAAATCCGACCATCGGGGTGGTCGCTCTCGAAGGCAATAAAAAACTTAAAGACGCTGATCTGAAAAAACAGCTGCAGTCCAAGACCGGCGGACCGTTGTCACGCGAATTAGTGCAAAGCGACGTCGTCCATATTCTCGATGTCTATCGGTCGCGCGGCTATTTCAACGCGCAAGTAGTGCCGAAGACGATAGAGCCAAAGCCGGGCGGCAAAAACGACCGGATCAATCTCGTTTTTGAGATCAAGGAAGGCGAAAAGCTTGCGGTGAGAGACATTGTATTCACCGGCAATACGGCTTTTTCGCAAATCAAGCTCAAAGCCGTGGTGAAAACCGGCGTCAGCAATGTTTTGAGCTTCGTTCTCGACAATGACATCTACGATCCCGACCGCATCGAGAACGACAAGGACTTGGTGCGCCGCTTCTATGTTGCGCACGGCTATGCCGATGTACGCGTGTCCTCCGCAACTCAGTACGATGCCGGGAAGAAAGGTGCCGTGGTCACCTTCAAGGTCGATGAGGGCCCGCAATATCGCTTCGGCAAAGTCGAGATCCAATCGCGATTGAACGGCGTCGACGGCAATATACTGCGTAACAACCTTCGCAGCGAGAGCGGCGCGATTTACGATGCGGATGCGGTCGGCAAATCGGTCGAGGATTTGGCCATCGCGCTCGCCAAGAGCGGCGAACCTTTCGCCAGCGTCGTTCCTCACAGCGAGCGCCGCGCCGATCGACGGCTGATCGACATTTCGTACCGGATCGAGCAGGGCAGGCGGATCTATATCGAGCGCATCCAAATCCACGGCAACATCAAGACGCGCGACGAGGTCATCCGCCGCGAATTCGACGTCGGTGAAGGCGACGCTTACAATCGGGCGCTGATCGATCGCGGCGAACGCCACCTCAAAGTGCTTGGCTATTTCAAATCGGTGAAAATCGCTGCCGAGCCCGGTTCGGCGCCGGATCGCGTCGTGCTCGACGTCGCGGTAGAGGAACAGCAGACAGGTAATTTCTTCGTGTCGGGAGGCTATTCGACAAGCGACGGCTTCTTGGGCCAGGTGACCATCAGCGATACGAATTTCCTCGGCACCGGCAACATCGCCAAAGCGTCGGTCACCTATGGCCAATATGCCAGGGGCTTCGATCTCGCTTTCACCGATCCGTGGTTTCTCGGTCAGCGGCTCGCAGTTGGCACCGAATTATTCGGCCGACAAACCTTCGCCAATTCCAACCAGGCGTTCAACACCAGCCTTTACGGCGCCAAGTTTTCTGCCGGCACGCCGATCACCGACAATCTCGGCGTAAACTGGAATTACTCGATCTACAATCAAGGTGTTTCGCTTAATCCGGCGATCGGCACGGTTTCGCTGCCGATCCAGCAGGCGGCGCAAGCGGGTGCTTATTGGGTATCCTCCGTCGGCAATGGCGTGACCTACAGCACGCTGGACAATCCCAAAGACCCGACGACCGGCGTTTGGGCGCGGGCCAACAACGAATTCGCCGGGCTCGGCGGCGCGGCCAAATTTGCGCGAAACACCGAAGATGTCCGCCTGTATCATCCGATCGTTGGCGATCTGGTCGGCGTGGTCCGCGCGCAAAGCGGCTATGTCACACCATGGGGCGGCCAGCAATTGCCGCTGCTGAGCGGCTTCTTCGGCGGGCCGCAACTGGTGCGCGGCTTCGCGCCGAACGGCTTCGGGCCGCGCGATATCACGCCCGGCACGACCATGGATAACCTCGGCGGCAACGTCTATTGGACCACCTCGGCCGAGCTGCAAGCGCCGATGCCGTTCGTGCCGCCGGACGCGCAACTCAAGATCGCGCTGTTCTCCGATACCGGCAGCTTATGGGCGACCAACGCCTCGACCGTGCCGAGCCTCGCGACCTCGCTGTCGCCGGCGCAGCAGATCGCCAATTCCCGGGCGCTGCGCTCCTCGATCGGCGCCAGCCTGATCTGGGATTCAATGTTCGGCCCGATCCGGGTCGATTACGCTTATCCGATCGCAAAGCAGAACTACGACGTCACGCAGCGCTTTCAGTTCCATGCGGGGGCTTTCTAAGGGCCATTCGCGCCGCGCGGCTGGCATTCCCGTCAACAGTCAACTACGATCCAGCCAGCTTCGGATCACCCTTTACATAAGCGCCATCTTCATACGCGTCATGAGCCAAATCCGGGAATACGACACCATCACTGTCACGCCCTGTTCGCCGCATATCGGGGCCGAGATCGGCGATATCGATCTGACGCGACTGCTTTCCAACCGCCAAGTGGATGAGGTGCACGACGCCATTATCGCGCACGGCGTCATCTTCTTCCGCAATCAGAAGATCGATTTCGAATCGCACGAACGCTTGGTGCGCTATTTCGGCGAACCGCACATTCATGTCGGCGGCAAAGGCACTGCATCGAAGACGGTGCCGGGACATCCGGCAATTCGTAAGCAATATTTCGACGCCAGCTCAAAACGCGTCTCGGGCGAAGAATGGCATTCCGACCAGAGCTGTGCCGAAATTCCGCCGATGTACAGCGTGCTGTACCAGGAAATCATTCCGCCCGATGGCGGCGGCGACACGATGTTCGCCTCCGCTTACAAGGCTTACGAGGAATTGAGTCCATCGATGAAGGCGTATCTGGAGGGCAAGACCGCGACGCATGACGGTTCGCGCGGCTTTGACAAGAACGCCGATGTTTACCCGGTCGCCGCTCACCCCATCGTCATTCGTCACCCGGAAAGCGGCCGCAAGGCGCTGTTCGTCAATCGCGAGTTCACCAGTCACATTAACGAAGTGCCGCCGACCGAAAGCCGCGGCGTGCTGGAATTCCTGTACGACCATATCGCGCGGCCGCATTGGAACATGCGCTTCCGCTGGACGCCACATTCGATCGCATTTTGGGACAATCGCTGCACCCAGCATTACGCGATCTGGGACTATTGGCCCAACGTGCGTTCGGGCTACCGGATGTTTGTCAAAGGCAGCGAGCGGCCGAGCGCGGGCTAAGAAAATAAAAATCAGGCGCTCCACAGCGGCGCGAATTGCGTCGCTACCACATCGGAATAAGAGACTTGCCCCGCGAGCAGCCCTTGCTGGCGTGCGAATTCGGTCATGCCGGTGACGAAGTCAGGCGACAGCGCGGCGTCGTAATAGGGCAGGTCGCGCCGGATTAGCTCAGCGATCAGCGCCGCCTCTGACGGCGGAAAAAGTTTTTTTCCGACTTCGGCGGCGCGCGCGACATTGGCCTTCAATGCCGCTTGCGTTTTGACGATCGCGCGCACAGCGGCGGCGGCTTCTTCCGGCGCGCGTGCGATCAACGCATCCGTCGCTGCGATCGTCGCTGCGGTAAAGTTGAAGCAAGATTTCGGGCCGTCGCCGCGCCGCACGTCGAGCACGACCGTGCCAACGCCACGGCGTATCGCCACTTCGGCGCCCATGCCGTTGGCCCAGAAGCCATCGATCTTGCGCTCTTCAAGCGCTTTAGCCGCGGTGACGCCGAAGTTGATACCCGCTCCAGCGGCGCCGGGAACCGGCGCGATCGTTACGTTGTCCCGCGCGAGGTCGATTCCGGCTGCCTCGAGCAGCCCGCGCAGGCCCTTGTCGACCCATGGCGCGGCGCCGATGCGGCGGCCTTTGACGACGCAAACGTCGCCGCGTTTGGCTTTCAGATCGGCGTGCATCACCAGGAACCAGTACATGCCTTGCGCTTGCGCACAGATCAGCTTGACGCCGCGGAAATCCGGAAAGGCCGCCAGCGCCGAATGCGCCGAACCGCCGACGAAATCGACCGCGCCGGCACGCAGCGCGGCGTAAGCCTTATCGACCGGAAAAATCAGTTCGAGCGAGACGTCGAGCCCTTCGGCGCGGAAAAATCCAAGTGCGACCGCGGCCTCGGCCGGGAAGTACGAATTCGAGATCATATCCGGAACGGCGAGCTTCATGAGATTGGTTTTTTCCTTTGCAGAAAGGCGAAAAGTACCGGGAGTGGCCCGACTCTGCGCGGCGTAAGGGCATTTTTCTCCGCCGCGCACCGCTCCATAGGCGCGGCGATCATAGTCGTAGCCTCGTTGACAACAAGGCATGCGCCGCGCCGATAATGCTGCCGTAAGCGGCTGCCGGATGCTTTTGCCGGCCGTCCGCCAATCGGAGGGAGCGCATGAACCGCCCGCAGCAAGGCTTTCCGCCCGTTCTCGACAAACGCGGCCCGCCGCGGGTGCGCCGTTTCGACGAGCAGCGCTGGCTCATTGACAACATCATTCGCGCCAACGGCATCGATTGGGACCAGCCGCGGTCGCTGTACATCCATCTGCCTTGCGGCATCGAAGCCAATGCCGATTTCGCCAGCATTCGCGAGCGGGTGAAAAAGATGGCCGATATCGGGCCGGCCTTTGCCGCCGTCGCGCGCCGCCGCGAGGCCAAGGCCAATGCCGCGGCGCAAGCCGACCGCAAGGTCACCGCGCGGGACAACTTCTTCATGGCTGCCGTGCATTGGGGCGCGGCGCAATGGCCGTACGACGAGAACGACGAAACCAATATCGCCTACAACAACAAGAAGCGGGAATGTTACGCCAAATATGCCGCGCTCGCGGATCATCACGTCGAGGCGGTGTGGGTGCCGTTCAAGGACAAAGCAATTCCGGCCTGGCTGCATCTGCCGCCGAACTATAGCGGCGGCCGCCTGCCGGTGGTGATCGCTATTCCCGGCATGGACAGCTACAAAGAGATTCAGGTCGCACTGTACGGCGACAAATATCTCAATCGCGGCATGGCAGTGCTGGCGGTCGACGGGCCGGGACAGTACGAAGCGCCGCTGATCGGACTCAATTTCAGCATGGAGAACTGGATCGCCACCGGCCCGGTGCTGGTCAATTGGATCGCGGCGCGGCCGGAGCTCGATGCCGCGCGGATCGGCGTGGCGGGGACGAGCTTCGGCTCGCTGTTCGGAACCGTGCTCACCGGCAACGAGCCGCGCATCAAAGCCTGCGCGGTGATGTCGGTGTGTCATGAGCCAGGCGGCCACACGATTTTCCAGGAAGCCTCGCCGACGTTCAAAAAACGCTTCATGTATATGTGCGGCGTCACCGACGAGGACGAGTTTGACGAATTCCGCAAGACCATCACCTGGGAAGGTCATGCCGAAAAAATCCGCGTGCCGTATCTTTGCGTTGCCGGGGAGGCGGAAGAATTGAGCCCGCTCGAATATTCCGAGCGCCTGATGGCGGCGCTCAAGGGTCCGAAACAGATGGTGGTTTATCAGGAATCGCGCCATTCGGTCGGCAATGTGCCTGCCGCCAATCCCGGCCCGTTTCCGCCGATCCTGCTTGCCGATTGGCTCGCCGATCGTCTCGCCGGCAAACCTTGCATCAGTGAGCGCTGGTACGTCACGAGTTCCGGGGAGATTAATAAGACCGCGTATTGAACTTTGCCGTGAGGCAATCAGCGTTGAGGGGCAAATCCGATGAACGGCATCTTCGCCATGATTCTGCAAGCTGCCGGCATGGTGATCTCTCCTGTAG
>JBASAH010000091.1:0-2995 GCA_049650505.1 Xanthobacteraceae bacterium | reverse complement strand
GTCCGCAAGTGCTCCTGCTCGACGAGCCGTTCTCGGCGCTCGACGCTTTCACCCGCACCGACTTGCAGGATCATCTGCTCGATCTGTGGGCCGACGCCAAGCCTACTCTGATGCTGGTCACCCATGACGTCGATGAGGCAATCGTGCTGGCCGATCGCATCATGGTGATGCGCCCGCGACCCGGCCGAATTTTCGATGAGATCGCGGTCGATCTGCCGCGGCCGCGCGACCGCCAATCCGCGGCGTTCGATTTCGTCAAGCGCCGCGTTCTCGCCGCGCTCGACCGCTCGCTTGATCGCGCGGCAATCGGCGCGGAGGATGAGCAAAAGGCGGAGGCCGGCGCGGCGATGTGGTGGTAACAGAAATCAGAAATCAGAAATCAGGTATCAGGTATCAGGTATCAGGTATCAGGTATCAGTGTGTTGTGTGATCTTGGATTACCGATTACTGACACCTAATATCCGATACGAAAGGACTTCTCATGGACTCCGCAGGCTTGCGCGCGCTGCAGGCGCCGATCAAGGACCGCTACAAGGCCGATCCCAAAGCTGGTCTGATCACGCTTAAGGCCAAGGGCGCGCTCGACGACAGCAATATCGCGTGCAAGGTCGAGACCGGCCGCGCGCTGGCGGTAGCCGGACTGCATCCGGCGACCGGCGGCTCCGGACTGGAGCTCTGTTCCGGCGACATGCTGTTGGAAGCTTTGGTCGCCTGCGCCGGCGTGACGCTTAAAGCGGTGGCGACCGCGCTCGACATTCCGCTGCGCTCCGGCACGGTCGCCGCCGAAGGCGATCTTGATTTCCGCGGCACGCTCGGCGTCGCCAAGGACGCGCCGGTCGGCTTCGCGCAAATCCGGCTACGCTTCGACCTCGATACCGACGCGCCGCAAGACAAGCTCGACCAGCTGCTCAAGCTGACGGAGCGTTATTGCGTGGTCTATCAGACGATCCGCAACGGCCCGCCGGTTGAAATCAGCCTGCGGCGCAAGTGACGGTCTGGTTTCGGCACCGCCATCGTTTCAGGCCGAATGCTGGATTGGCCCGCCAAGAACGCACGGCTGTTGCCCATTGAGGCGCGTTGCGTCCGCGCCTCAAGCCGACGAAGACTGCGCCGACCATGTCATTACTATTCTGGCTCGAACTCGCTCTGAAGATGGCACTGACGGCGACCGTCGTCGTCATCACTTCGCTGGTGGTCGAGCGCTCCGGCGCATTCATCGGCGCGATGATTGCCGCGCTGCCAACCGCCGCTGGCGCCGCTTACGTCATTCTCGCCATCGAACACCCGCGGACTTTCATCGCGGCGAGTGCGGTCGGCAGCATGGCGATTGGGGTCGCAGTGTCGGTCTTTGCCGCTGTCTACGCAATTTTGGCGCAGCGGCATGGGCTCATCGTTAGCCTGGGCCTCTCGCTGCTTGCTTGGTTTGCCGCCGCGGCGCTGCTGCGCCAAGTGAGCTGGACGCCGGCCAGCGCGCTCGCGCTCAACGCCGCTGTCTATGCCGTCACTATTCCACTGAGCTGGCGCTACCGTAGTTCGGCGCCGCCAAAGAAATTCCTGCGCACTCCTCTCGATATCCCGCTGCGCGCGCTGGCCGCCGCGGCCGTGGTCGCCATCGTGACGACGGCGAGCCACAGTATCGGCTCATTCGCATCGGGCATGTTTGCGCTATTCCCAATCATTCTCTGCAGCTCGATCGTCATTTTGCATCCGCGCGTCGGCGGCATGGCGACCGCGAGCATGATGGCGCATGCCCAAGTCGCTTTCATCGGACTCACGCTGGGTTTTCTGGCGGTCCATTATCTCGCCGAGCCGCTCGGCGCGTGGTGGGCGCTCGCGATCGGCCTTTGCATCGCGATCGCCTGGAGCGGAATGCTCGTTGCGGTGCGGAGCTGGGTTAAATGATGTCGAGCGGTTGATTGAGCCTCTACCCCTTTTTTTTAAGACTTCGCTTTGCCGAGTTGCGCCTTGAGCGCGTACAGCGCTTCGATCGCATCGCGCGGCGACATCTCGTCGGGATTGAGCGCCGCGAGCATTTCCACTACCGCCGTCAGCGCTGAATCTTTTTGTGGCGCCGGCGCAGCATTCTGCGCCACCGCGAACAGCGGCAGATCGTCGATCAGCCGGCGCGCCGGCGAGATGCGGTCTTCCGCTTCGATTTGCGCCAACACGGTCTTGGCGCGTTCGATGACGCTCGGCGGCAGGCCGGCAAGCTTCGCCACCTGAATACCGTAGGACCGATCGGCGGCGCCGGCGATAACTTCATGAAGAAAGACCACGTCGCCGTGCCATTCCTTGACCCGCATGGTGGCGTTGTGCAGCCGTGGCAGCTTTGCGGCGAGCGCGGTCATTTCGTGGAAATGGGTGGCGAACAAGGCGCGGCAGCGGTTCGCTTCGTGCAGATGCTCGATCGTCGCCCAGGCGATCGACAGGCCGTCGAAGGTCGCCGTGCCGCGGCCGATCTCGTCGAGGATGACGAGCGAACGCGGGCCGGCCTGATTGAGGATCGCCGCGGTCTCCACCATTTCCACCATGAAGGTCGAATGCCCGCGGGCGAGATCGTCGGCCGCACCGACGCGCGAGAACAGCCGGTCGATAACGCCGATATGGGCGGCGCGCGCGGGCACGAAGCTGCCGATTTGCGCCAGAATGGCGATCAGCGCGTTCTGACGCAGGAAGGTCGACTTCCCCGCCATGTTCGGCCCGGTCACGATCCAGATGCGGCCGGTTTCCCCTTGTGGCGGCGGCGAGAGATCGCAATCATTGGCGACGAACGGCCCGCCATCGCGCGCCAGCATTTGTTCGACCACCGGGTGACGGCCGCCGCTGATCGCGAAAGCGAGGCTGTCGTCGACCGCGGGGCGCACGTAATCGCGTTCGATCGCCAGCGCTGCCAGCGCACAGGTCACATCGAGCGCGGCGATCGCGTTCGCTGCGTCCTTGATTGTCGCGCTGGCGGCAGCGACCGCCGTTGCCAGCCGCTCGAAGATTTCAAGCT
>JBASAH010000090.1:0-5828 GCA_049650505.1 Xanthobacteraceae bacterium | reverse complement strand
GAAGGGCACGTTCCCACGTGTTACTCTCCCGTCTGCCGCTCCGTATTGCTACGGCGCTCGACTTGCATGTGTTAGGCCTGCCGCCAGCGTTCGCTCTGAGCCAGGATCAAACTCTCAAGTTGGAGAGAACTTTTCCCGGCTGATCACAACGTTTGACGAGGTCCGTCACCGGTCACTTGCGTGGACTTACACTCAAGCGACCAAGTGTTGACCTGAAACGTCGACCGCCGAAGTCTCTTCCTGACCGTTTTCGCGCGAGGTTTCCCTTCGCGAAAAGCGGCCCGCAAGGACTCCGCCGTCCACGTTTCTCTTTCTTCCGATTCACTTTTCAAACAACCCGGAACCTTACAGCTCCGTCGTCCCCAGCTCCGCCGATGCCCAGACGACGGCCTAGAATATGGCCAGAAAGACATCGTCCAGAGCGAAGGCGCAGAAGCCCGCACCTTCGACGCGGGGACGCGAACATGGCCACGAGCATGGCCCGATGTTCGGTCACCGTGTGAACAGTGAGGGGCTTCGTGGACGCGCCATCGCGCTAGGCGGCAGCGCGCCCGAAGAAAGGGTATATAGGCTTTGGCCGCTGTTTTTGTCAACCTTTCCGCCGCGTAAAACAGGCGCAAGAAACAGGATTCTGCGCGCTTTTTTGCGGTTGTGCGTTTTCGCCGGAAACGCTACTGCGCCGGCGTTTTGCCACGCGCGTCGATATCCAACTTCGACACTTAATCCGTAGTCTGCGCCGCACTGCGGCCACATTCCTCCGCCGTTCTTTGGTAAATAGTCTATTGTCGCGACGAGGGGGTAAGCGACAGCATCACCTGAGCTTTTGACATTTGAGGCTTTCGGCCTGCGGCTGCGTGGGCCGCCGAGCCGTCACGGCGGGACCGAGTTCCACTTGAACCCCGCAGAAGCAGTGATTGAGGCTTACGCAAGTTGGAACTGCGCGGGGACGTTGCTTTACGAGAGCCTTGCTCAGCGACTTGTCGCAAAATGTGATCGGGACGTCGCGGGGACGTCATTGGGGACGTCATTTGTGACGTTGGTCGGGGGAGCGGCTTGGACCAGGCAAGGCTGCGCGGCGCAAAACACCACCGTCGATTTGCTGCCGAGACCATCGACCTCGGCAATGAGCCGCCGCTTTCGGCTGATGGCGGCACCGGCGGCTTGGTCGATCGCCGGCGCTTGTCAGTACAATGGTTTAGCGGAACGATTCTGACCGGCTTGTGCGGCGCCGCTCTTATGGGGGGCGCCGTTTTCGCTTCGCTCGACGGTGAGACCAGTTTCGCCAGCGCGCCTGAGCGCGTCGGCAGCGCGTTGCGCGGCGCGATCTCCAGCATCGGCGACCGGCTGAGCGGTTTGCGCAAGACGGACCGGCTTCCGGCGCTGATCGAACCGAGCGTCGCACGGCAAGTGCTACGCGTTCCGACCCTGTCGCGCCTGCGCGATCGCGAACTCGTGCATGTGCGGCCTTATGTGCGCGTCAGCGGCAATCTTTCGCTCACGGTCACAGATCTCTCTGCCAATATCCCTTCCTACAACCCGCAAAAACTCCTCGCCGATTCGGTTGCTGGCGACGATAAAACGCCGGCGGCCGAACCCGAGGCCGAGGTTACTTTCGTCACCTGCGACCTGGCCTCGGCAGCGAAGACGGCGAAAGTGTCGTCCGGCGTTTGCGATCTCAATTCGCTCGTGCCGAAAGTGAAATCCTCGACGCTGCTGTCGCTCGATGAAGTGCAGGCCCGCGTGCAGGACACGCTCGCGCGGTCCGCGACCGGTTCGATCGTGGCGCTCAATACCGGCGCGCCGAACATCAAACTAAGCTACGCCGCCGACGATCCGGGCGCCTATTTCGGTTTTGTGCCGCGGGTAGTGCCGGAGAATGTCACGCTCTTGCCGAAGACCAGTCAGCTCGGCGGCGCCACCGACTGGAGCGAGCGCATCATTCCTCTCAAGCGCGGCGAAACGGTCGGCTCCATCCTGCGTGAACTCGGCGCCACGCCCGAGGAAATTAAAAGTATCGTTACCGTGATCGGCCCGGCGGCGATCGACCCCGGCGCCAAGGAAGGCCAGAAGGTGCGCGCCTTGATGGCACCGGCCGGGCTCGGTCATATGCAGCCGCTGCGCGTCATCGTCGCCGGCGACAACGGAATTACCGCCGCGGTGGCACTGTCCGATCTCGGCAAATACGTGCCGGTCGACATCCGCAATATCGATACCGAAACCGCCGAGGCGAGCGACGAGCAAACTGCCGACGATGGCAGCGGCGTGCGTCTCTATCAGAGCCTTTATGAGACGGCGCTGCGTAACCGTGTGCCCGGTCCGGTGATCGCGGAATTGGTGCGCATTTTCTCCTATGACGTTGACTTCCAGCGCAAGGTGCTGCCGGGCGATAGTTTCGATCTCCTCTATTCCGACGACGAAAGCGGCGAAGGCCGCAGTGAAGTGCGCTACGCCGCACTCACGGTCGGCGGCGACAGCAAGCGGTATTACCGTTTCCAGACCGCCGACGACGGCCTTTACGACTATTATGACGACGGCGGCGTGAGCGCGAAGAAGTTCCTGGTGCGCAAGCCGGTGGCCGCCGGCATGATGACCTCGTCGTTCGGCTGGCGCACCCATCCGCTGCTGCACATTAGCGAATTGCATACCGGCGTCGATTGGGCCGCGCCGCCCGGCACCCCGATCTTCGCCGCCGGCAACGGCGACATCGAGGAGATCGGATCGAAAGGCGGCTATGGCAAATATGTGCGCCTGCGCCACGCCAATGGCTACGAAACCGCCTACGGCCATCTCACCGCATTTGCGCGCGGCCTCGACGTCGGCAGCCACGTTCGCCAAGGTCAGATCATCGGCTTTGTCGGCTCGTCCGGCCTGTCGACCGGGTCACACGTGCATTTCGAGATCATAATCAATGATCGCTTCGTCAATCCGATGACGGTCAAATTGCCGCGCGGCCGTGTACTCGCCGGCGCGACACTCGCCACTTTCGACCACGAGCGCGATCAGCTCGACGCCGTGTTGTCGCGCGCGGCCGCGGGGCGTATAGCGCAAGCGCGTTAGCCGATTTTAGTTTAGAATCGGGCTTCGCTTTTCTGCACAACGCAGCACACAAGCGAGAGTGCCGTGTCCAATCCCGCAAACGTCCCCGATCTCATTGCCGTGCGCTCCAGCCGATTATGGGCGCTGTTTCATCTCAACTGCACCCGTTTGCTGTTCCCCGCGAGCATGGTTGCCGACCACATTGGTGTGTCTACCGTCAATGTCTATTTCTGGCTCACGCCATGGCGGCGCATCGACGAACATCTACCGCTTAGCCATATCGCCGAGGTGACGCATGTGCGCGGCTTCTTCTGGGATGCGATCAGCGTCGAGAGTTCGGGCGGTCTCAATCCCCTGCGCGTATTCGGCGCGCCGAAACCGCAGGCGCGCTATTTCGTCGAACACGTACGCGCGCGGCTGAACGAGGTCGCGCCCATCGCGCCGTTGCAGTCGCCGCCGCGCTAACGTTTCCTGCCCCGCGCTAGCGGGGAAGGATGATCAGGCCGCGGCGGCGACGGTGGCGCCGTTGAAGACGAGCCCGTCGCGGCCCGCCGCGATTTTTACTTTCTCGCCGTCCTTGATGCGGCCGGAGAGAATGAGCTCGGCCAGCGGATCCTGCACCGATTTCTGGATCACGCGTTTGAGCGGCCGCGCGCCATAGGCCGGGTCGTAGCCTTTGTCGGCGAGCCAATCGCGCGCCTTGGCGTCGAGCGCGATCGTGATCTTGCGCTCGTCGAGCAACTTCTGCAGGTGCTCCATCTGGATGTCGACAATGCGCCCCATATGCTCGCGCTTAAGCCGATGGAACAGGATGATCTCGTCGACGCGGTTTAGGAACTCGGGCCGGAAATGCGCGCGCACGTCGGCCATCACCAAATCACGGACCTTGTCCGTGTCTTCACCTTCAGCCTGCGCCACCAGATATTCGGCGCCGAGATTCGAGGTCATTACGATCAGCGTGTTGCGGAAATCGACCGTGTGGCCTTGGCCGTCGGTCAAGCGCCCGTCATCGAGCACCTGAAGGAGCACGTTGAAGACGTCCGGGTGCGCCTTCTCGATCTCGTCGAACAGCACGACCTGATACGGCCGCCGCCGCACCGCTTCAGTGAGCGCGCCGCCTTCGTCATAGCCGACATAGCCGGGCGGGGCGCCAATGAGCCGTGCGACCGAATGCTTCTCCATATATTCCGACATGTCGATGCGAATGAGCGCGTGCTCGTCGTCGAACAAAAATTGCGCCAGCGTCTTGGTCAGCTCGGTCTTGCCGACTCCGGTGGGTCCTAAGAACATGAACGAGCCGATCGGCCGGTTCGGGTCTTGCAGGCCAGCGCGCGCGCGCCGCACCGCGGTCGCCACCGAATGCACGGCTTCGGCTTGGCCGACCACGCGCTTGCCAAGCTGTTCTTCCATACGCAGGAGCTTTTCGCGCTCGCCCTCAAGCATGCGATCGACGGGAATGCCGGTCCACCGCGACACCACTTGCGCCACGTGGTTTGCCGTCACGGCCTCCTCGGCGAGCATGCCGGCCCCGCCAGCGCCCGCCGCCGCAGCGGCGGCATCGGTCGATTTCAGCTTGCCTTCGAGCTGCGGGATGACGCTGTACTGCAATTCGCCGGCGCGCTGATAATCGCCGCGGCGGATCGCGTCGGTGAGATCGTACTTCGCCTTGTCGAGCTGCTTCTGCAGCTCGGCCGCCGACGAGAGCTTGTCCTTCTCGGCTTTCCACTTCGCGGTCAGGGCGTCGGCTTTTTCCTGCAACGTGGCAAGATCGCGTTCGAGCCGTTTCAGCCGCTCCTTCGACGCCGCATCGCGCTCTTTCTTTAATGCCTCCTGCTCGATCTTCAGCCGCACGATTTCGCGGTCGAGATTATCGAGCTCTTCCGGCTTGGAATCGATCTGCATGCGCAACCGCGCCGCCGCCTCATCGACCAGGTCGATCGCCTTGTCAGGCAGGAAGCGGTCAGTGATGTAGCGGTGCGACAAGGTTGCCGCCGCCACGAGCGCGGCGTCGGTGATCTTCACCTTGTGATGCGCTTCGTATTTTTCCTTCAAGCCGCGCAGGATCGAAACCGTGTCCTCGACCGTCGGCTCGTCGACGTAAACCGGTTGGAATCGCCGCGCCAGCGCCGCGTCCTTCTCGACGTGTTTCTTGTATTCGTCGAGCGTGGTGGCGCCGACGCAGTGTAGTTCGCCGCGGGCAAGCGCCGGCTTGAGCAGGTTGGACGCATCCATCGCGCCGTCGGCCTTGCCGGCGCCGATAATCGTATGCATCTCGTCGATGAACAGGACATAGGCGCCAGCCGCGCCGACGACTTCTTGCAGCACCGCCTTGAGCCGCTCCTCGAACTCGCCGCGATATTTGGCGCCGGCGATCATCGCGCCCATGTCGAGCGCGAGCAATTTCTTGTCTTGCAGGCTCTCCGGCACGTCGCCGTTGACGATGCGCAGCGCCAAGCCCTCGACGATCGCGGTCTTGCCGACGCCGGGCTCGCCGATCAGCACCGGATTGTTCTTGGTGCGGCGCGACAGCACCTGGATGGTGCGGCGGATTTCCTCATCGCGGCCGATGACCGGATCGAGCTTGCCATCGCGCGCCGCCTGGGTGAGGTCGCGCGCATATTTCTTCAGCGCGTCATAGGCGTTCTCGGCCGACGCGGAATCGGCGGTGCGGCCCTTGCGCAGTGCCGCGATCGCGGCATTGAGCGTTTGCGCGGTGACGCCGGCGTCTTTGAGGATTTTGCCGGCCTCGCTCGATTTATCGAAAGCCAAAGCGAGCAAAAGCCGCTCGGCGG
>JBASAH010000089.1:0-4489 GCA_049650505.1 Xanthobacteraceae bacterium | reverse complement strand
TTACAGTTCTGAGTCTGATACGATCCCGGGTCTGCAGCGCATAATTTCATGCTGCGCCGCTTCCGGGAAAACCGGTTTTACAAGCTTGCTCTAACTAGCGCGCCTCGTTCGCCGAGAGGCGCGGATCACAGAACAAGGAGCACTGCAATGACATTCATCGCCGTCAGCATCATCGCCGTATTGTTCTTGACCTTTATCTACGCCTCCATCCGTATCTTGCGCGAATACGAGCGCGGCGTCGTTTTCACGCTCGGACGCTATACCGGAACGAAAGGGCCCGGCCTGTTTCTGCTAGTGCCTTTCGTGCAGCAGATGGTGCGCGTCGATTTGCGCGTGGTCGTCGACGAAGTCCCGCCGCAGGACGTGATTTCGCGCGACAATGTCTCGGTCAAAGTGAGCGCCGTGATTTATTTTCGCGTCGTCGATGCCGAACGCGCCATCATCGAGGTCAGTAATTATCTTGCGGCGACCAGCCAACTCGCCCAGACCACGCTACGCTGGGTCCTGGGCAAGCACGATCTCGACCAGATGCTGGCTGAGCGCGACAAGCTCAATGCCGACATTCAAGACGTGCTCGACAAACAGACCGAAGGCTGGGGCATCAAAGTCTCGAACGTGGAGCTCAAGCGCATCGATCTCGACGAGAGCATGATCCGCGCCATCGCGCGGCAAGCCGAGGCCGAGCGCGAGCGCCGCGCCAAGATCATCAACGCCGAGGGTGAGCTGCAAGCCGCGCAGAAGCTGACCGATGCCGCCCGCATTCTCGCCGGCGTGCCGCAAGCCATGCAGCTGCGCTATCTCGGCACGCTGTTCGATATTGCGAGCGAAAGCTCATCGATGATCGTGTTTCCGTTCCCGGTGGAGCTGGCGCAAGCGTTTGCCGCGATGGCGGGACGGACGTCGGAGAGCAGATGATAGATCACGACTGTGAAATCGGACCTCAGATCGTCTGATTATACTCGCCGACTTCCTTGTACTGGCGCAGCACCGCGTCGACTGCCTTGAACATGTCGCGCATGCGCGCTTCGGAAACCGGGCTTTCGACCACGACCACAAGCTCCGGCTTGTTCGAGGAGGCGCGTACCAATCCCCAGGTGCCGTCTTGGACGGTCACGCGCACGCCATTGACGGTGACCAGGTCACGGATCGGCTGGCCGGCGACCTTGCCGCCGTTCTGGGCCTCGCGCTCGAACTCTTTCACGACTTTTTCGACGATCGAGTATTTGATTTCGTCGGGACAATGCGGCGACATGGTCGGCGAGGACCAGGTCTTCGGCAGCGCGTTTTTAAGATCGGCCATGCTCTTTCCCGGATTGCGATCGAGCATGTCGCAGATCGCGAAGGCAAAGATCAGCCCGTCGTCATAGCCGCGCCCGAGCGGCTCGTTGAAAAAGAAATGGCCGGATTTTTCGAAACCGGCGACCGCGCCGATCTCGTTGACCCGGCGCTTCATGTAAGAATGCCCGGTTTTCCAGTAATCGGTGCGCGCGCCGTTCTTGATCAGTACCGGATCGGTCGCAAACAACCCGGTCGACTTCACGTCGGCGACGAACACGGCGCCTTTATGTTGCGCAGAGATATCGCGCGCCAGCATGACGCCGACTTTGTCGGCGAAGATCTCTTCGCCCTCATTATCCACCACACCGCAGCGATCGCCGTCGCCGTCGAAGCCGAGCGCGACGTCGGCTTTGCTCGCCAGCACCGCGTCGCGCATCGCGTGCAGCATTTTTAGGTCTTCGGTATTGGGATTGTATTTCGGAAAGGTGTAGTCGAGCTCGCAGTCGAGCGGCACCACCTCGCAGCCGATTGTCTCCAAGGCTTGCGGCGCGAATGCGCCGGCAGTGCCATTGCCGCAGGCGCAAACCACTTTAAGGCGGCGCTTGAGTTTCGGCCGGTCGGTGAGATCGGCGAGGTAGCGCGCCGGAAAATTCTCGACGAACTCATAAGCGCCGCCGGATTTGAACTTGAACTTGCCATCGAGCACGATGGCTTTAAGCCGCGTTATCTCATCGGGGCCGAAGGTGAGCGGACGATTGGCGCCCATCTTTACGCCGGTCCAGCCGTTGTCATTGTGCGAAGCGGTGACCATCGCGACGCAGGGCACGGCGAGATCAAACTGCGCGAAATAGGCCATCGGCGTGAGCGCGAGTCCGATGTCGTAGACTTTGCAGCCGGCGGCGACGAGGCCATTGGTCAGCGCCAACTTGATCGAGGCGGAGTACGAGCGGAAATCATGGCCGGTGACGATCCGTGGCTCGACGCCGAGCTCGTGGATCAGCGTGCCCAGCCCAAGCCCGAGCGCTTCGACGCCCATTAGATTGATCTCGCTGCCGAACAGCCAACGCGCATCGTATTCGCGAAAGCCGGTGGCCTTCACCATCGGCTCGGATTCGTAGGCGTAAGTGTTTGGCTTGAGGGACGGCTTCGGCTTGGGGAACATTGGCGCGCTGTGAGGCTAGATTTTGTTTGAGCATGATCTTTTCCGAAAACCGGTACCCACTTTTCGGGATCATGCTTTAGATAGTCACTAGCCTAAACAATTGGATGTGGGAATAGTTGCGCGCGAGAGGGCGAATGGCGAAATGGCGAGTAGCGAATAGGGTTTGCCTTTTCCCCATTCACTATTCGCCGCTCACTACTCGCTATTGTTCGAGAACAAGCTTGCCGTCGGTATATTCAAAACGCCGCAGCCGCGACAAGAACGACAGACCAAGCAGGCTCTCGCTCAGCACACCCGGCGGCAGCACCACGGCGGCGACGTTGTGCACCTCGAGATCGTCGATCTCGACCATGCCGAGTTCAACCGGGGCGACCCGCATCGCGCCATTCGCGGTTCTGACCATCGCGGCGTAATCGCGTTCGACCGGATGGATGCCGAGCGTGGCCGCGTCGCGCGCGGTGAGCGCGATCACCGAAGCGCCGGTGTCGACCATGAAATTCACCCGGCGTCCATCGATGCGGCCGGCGACGCGGAAATGTCCGCCGCTGCCGGGCGCGATGATGACCGAGCGGGACGCCGAGACATCGGGTTTTAGTTGTGGCTTTACCTCGGGCCTCGCTGGGACTGATCGATGCGCCCCTGCAGCGGTCGAAGCTTCGGACGTCAAAATTTGATTGGCGTAGTACGGCACGATCGCACAGGCGACGAGCGCGGCAACGGCGATACTGAGTACTGTTCGCATGGCAGGGTTCGGGCGGGCTCGGCTTTGTTCATTCTCATTTGAACACGCCATGAGCGAGCGCGTCGCTAATGGAGTGGAGAGCGGCACCGGTTTAGGCGGCGAACGGTAAGGGAACGGCTAATGCGATCGATAAAGATCGATTGAACCTGACAGCCCGCTCGTCCCCGCGAAGGCGGGGACCCAGCGTAAGTCAGTTGCATTAGCTAGATTCCCGCTTGCGCGGGAATGAGGGGGAGACGGTTGTCAGCTCTAACCGAATTTAGCGCTTTCGCGGCTTTGCCCGGCGCGTCGGAGCCGCCGCGAGCGGATCCTCCGGCCACGGATGTTTGGGATAGCGGCCGCGCATTTCGGCGCGGACTGCGGCATAACTGCCGCGCCAAAATCCCGGCAGGTCGCGTGTAGCCTGCACCGGGCGCTGCGCCGGTGACAGCAGTTCGATGGCGAGCGGGACCTTGCCGCCGGCAATTGCCGGATGACGGTCGAGCCCGAACAATTCCTGCACCCGGATCGCGATCTTCGGACCGCCTTCGCTGTCATAGTCGATCGGCACGCGCGAGCCGGTCGGCGCTTCGAAATGTATCGGCGCCTCGGCATCGAGCCGTCGGCGCTGTGGCCACGACAGGAGTGCGGCAAGCGCCGCGGCAAATTCGTCTGCGCTGAATTCGCCAAGTGCCGTCTTGCCGGCGAGCGCAGGGGCCAGCCACTCGCCGGCACGCGCGGCAAGCGCCGCGTCGGCGAGGTCGGGCCAAGTTCCTTCGCAAGTCTGTCCGCAAGTTTGTTCGGCAAACGTTGCGCCTTCGCTTTGGCGCAAAAACATCACGCGGTCGCGCCATTGCTTGAGCGGCTTGGTCCAGGGCAGCCGCTCGATGCCGAGCTTGGCGAGGCTTTCGGCAAGAAGCCGCGCGGATTGCTCGCTGGGCGTGACCGGCAACGGCTGCTCGGCAAGCGCGATGGCGCCAAGCCGCCGGCTCTTGCGGCCACGCAGCGCCAGGCTAACCGAATCGAAAACAACTTCGTCGCGCAAGGCGACGCGGTCGGCAAAGTGTGCATCAATCTCGGCGAGCGCGATTGGCGCGGCGGACAGGATGCGGCCCTGCGCTGCACTGCCGGCAAGTTCAGCCACCGCCAAGAACGGCGCGCGGGCGAGCGGCGATGTTGGGTCAAGATTCGCGCCGCGGCCGTTCGCCAACAGAAACGTTCCGGTGGAGGCGCCCACGCCGCCGCCGCGATTTTTGCCAATACGTTCGGGAAAGGCGAGGGCGACAAGCGCGCCGACTGACATTTCACCCCACCCATCTGGCAGGGTG
>JBASAH010000088.1:0-3405 GCA_049650505.1 Xanthobacteraceae bacterium | reverse complement strand
ACTGGCAGCCGGCCTCGCTCAAGGGCAAGGTTGCGGCGGGTGCGCGGTTCGCCCAGACCCAGTTCTGCATGGATGCCGGCGTGCTGCGCCGCTACATGGCGCGGCTTGCCGAGGCCGGCGTGGTGCCGGGGCTTGCCATGCTGATCGGCGTCAACCCGCTGCGCTCGGCCAAGTCAGCGGCGTGGATGAAGAACCATCTGTTCGGCACGATCATCCCGGACGCGGTGATCACGCGGCTCGAAGGCGCGACCGATCAGGCGGCCGAGGGCCGGCGCATCTGCATCGAGTACATCGAGGAGATTTCCGAGATCCCCGGCGTTGCCGGCGTGCACGTGATGGCGCCGGGCAATGACGCCGCTGTGCCGGAGGTGATCTCCGAGGTGCGCAAACGAATCAGGAATCAGTAATCAGCGGTCAGTAATCAGAAGCGACGCGATCTGATTACTGATTACTGAACACTGACTCCTGGATCTCATGCCTCTTCGGCGTCGTCGTCGTCCTTATCCTCTTCGCTTTCGGCGGCGAGGATCTGCTCGGCGATCAGGCCGGCGTTCTGGCGCACCGCGGCCTCGATCTTGGTGGCGATGTCCGGGTTCGCTTTGAGGAACGCCTTGGCGTTCTCGCGGCCTTGGCCGATGCGCTGGCTGTCATAGGAGAACCAGGCGCCGGATTTTTCCACGACGCCGGCCTTGACGCCGAGGTCAATGAGCTCGCCGGTCTTGGAGATACCTTCGCCGTACATGATGTCGAATTCGACTTGCTTGAACGGCGGCGCGAGCTTGTTCTTCACCACTTTCACCCGCGTCTGGTTGCCGACCACCTCGTCGCGCTCCTTGATCGCGCCGATGCGGCGGATATCGAGGCGGACGGATGCGTAGAATTTGAGCGCGTGACCGCCGGTCGTGGTTTCCGGCGAGCCGTACATAACGCCGATCTTCATGCGGATCTGGTTGATGAAGATCACCATCGTGTTGGAGCGATTGATCGAGGCGGTCAGCTTGCGCAGCGCCTGACTCATCAGCCGCGCCTGCAAACCCGGTTGGCTGTCGCCCATCTCGCCTTCGAGCTCGGCGCGCGGCACCAGAGCCGCAACCGAATCGATGACCAATATGTCGACCGCGCCGGAGCGCACCAGCGTGTCGGCGATTTCCAGCGCCTGTTCGCCGGCATCGGGCTGCGAAATCAAAAGATCGTCGACATTGACGCCGAGTTTGCGCGCATAGATCGGATCGAGTGCGTGTTCGGCGTCGATAAATGCGCAAATGCCGCCCTTTTTCTGCGCCTCGGCGAGGCAATGCAAAGCGAGCGTGGTCTTGCCGGACGATTCGGGGCCGTAGATTTCGACGACGCGGCCGCGCGGCAGGCCGCCAATGCCGAGTGCGATGTCGAGGCCGAGCGAGCCGGTGGAAACGGTGTCGATGTCCATCGCCTGCATGTTCTTGCCGAGCCGCATGATCGAGCCCTTGCCGAAGCTGCGCTCGATTTGCGACAGCGCGGCATCAAGGGCTTTCGATTTATCCATGGACGGTCCTTCGACGAGACGAAGTGCTGCACTCATTTCTCGCGCTCCTTATGGCCGTGATTCGGAGGGCACGGAAGGTGCGGCCTCCGCCGCCGGCCGATGACAAATTGACAGTGGAGCCACTGTACACGATCTGTTCTTCGTTCGCAATATGTTCTCGCCGAATTTAGGGTACTGGCCCTTTCGATCCCCTTTGAAAATTAAGTGGTCCCTTTTGAATTTGAGACTGGCTCCTTTTGGAACCGAATTTGCCGCAAGCCTCGTCCTGATTATATGATTCGCTATTCGTTCTACTAAGCGCACGCTGGGGTTATCACCGGCCGAGGCTTCCCCTCCAGGCGTCGGTGACTGAGAGTTCGGTAGCGCTCCCGCCTGAGACGTAGGGAGTGCGTCATGCCAGATCTACACCATCGGGCACAACGGCCACTTTACGAATGCTGTCGATATTGAATGCGCTGACGATCAAGAAGCCGTCAAAAAGGCACAGCAGGCGATAGACGGCCATACTGTCGAGCTATGGGAAAGAGGCCGTTTTATCATGCGGCTGGCTGCCACATCGGGCACAAAGAAGTAGGCCGCCCTCACCTAAAAGAAGCCGAGTACGCGCTTAAACTAGGTGGGGTGGGTACTGGCCTATTCCGGCCAACTGGCCCTTTCGAAACCTGTCCCCTTTTGGCTTCGGAACGCTCAGGGGCCGCCAAGCTTTGGTTGTCCGCCGACTCTAATTTCGGGGATCCTAAATTCCGGGCGCGCGCGTTCCGTGACCGGCTCGCAAACGGACGCGGATTAGCGCGCTACAAGGGGGCCGCTTGATCACTTTGACCGATCTGTGATCCCCGTCACCGCAATTGGCGTGGCCTGAATCTACCTTGATGGGCGCTGATGCAGGCGCACGCCGATTCCCGCGCACTGGGGAGGCCCGTCCATGGATGCTGTTTTGGATGCGGCCTATTTCCGGGACAAAGCCGAAACTTGCCTGCGGCTGGCCCATGGTCTGTCGTGGAACAACCCAGCGCGACCGGAGCTCATGGAACTTGCCGAAGATTTCGAGCGCCAGGCCAAGCAACTCGAAGCTGCAGAGAATACGGCACAACACCCTGCCCGCTCACGCCGCTAAAGCCTGACGGCACCAGATCGCCGGAATAAGATTTTCGGCCGATTTGTCCTGTGATTTTCGGTATTTAGCCCGGAACCCAGCGCCCAGGTTCCGGGTTATCTAGCTTGAGCAAGAGGAGGAACGCACATGCGAACCTTTACGAAAATTGCCGCAACGCTTGGCCTGGTTGGGACGATCGCGGCTGGCAGCGTAGCACCTGCTGCTGCCTTCTGGGTCGGCCACCGCCATCACTACTACAACTATGGCGGCGGCACATGGAACGGGTGCCCACCTGATTGGACCATCCAGGGTGGCGTCTGTAAGCCTTATCGCCATGGTCCGTGGGACTATGGTGGACCCCGCTGGGGGTGGTATCGCTAACGGTGCGTAGACCAAACACTTTTGAGGCCGCCTCACTGGGCGGCCTCTTCTTTTTTAACTTCAACCGGGCTCGCTACAGGATTGCGAAAAATGAGACTTCGTTGCGAAATTTTCGTTCTCGAATAGAGCTTCTTCGACTCGTTTGGGGGGAACCGGAAGTGCCTTTTGACGTTCGGACCTCAAGCGCCGAGTTCCGATGCGCCTGCATTGACGTGCTCCAATGAATTCAGAATCCGAGTACCGGCGCTGGGCCGCCGCCTGCCTCGATTTGGGCAAGCGGGCGGCAGAGCTTACCGACAGGACCCGCCTTCTCGTCATTGCCGAAGCTTGGCTCGACCTTGCCAATCGCGTCGGTCGCGCCAGCCGCCGCGGTGCAGGCGGAGCGAGCGACGCCGCTGAGCACCCC
>JBASAH010000087.1:0-1900 GCA_049650505.1 Xanthobacteraceae bacterium | reverse complement strand
GGTTTTTGCTTCGAGCTAGCCGGCATTCCTTGCTGAACTGCGCAAGGATTCACCGAGGGACAGAATCTGATCATCGAATATCAACGCACGGACGGGGGAGCGTCTCAGGCCTTCGCTGGCGCAGCTGAACTGATCCGCTCGAACGTCGACGTGGTGGTGACTTTTGGTCCCGAAATTGCCCTGAAAGCGGCTGTCACTGCCAGCCAAACCACTCCGATCGTCATGATTGCGGTCAACTTCGATCCGATCGCGGGCGGCTATGTGAGCGACCTTGCCAGACCCAACGGGAATATCACCGGGCTGGTCTACCGCGCGCCTGAATTGGCCGCCAAGCAACTCGAACTCTTGATGGAGGCATTCCCGAATAACAAACCAATCGCCGCACTTTGGGAACCCGCTTCGGCCGAGCAATTCGCTTCCGCCCAGCGCACCGCACAATCCCTCCACATAGACCTGCGTTCACACAAGCTGGAAAATCCGCCATTCGATTTTGACGAGGCGTTCCGAGGGATCGCGCAGGAGGGGTCGCGTATGGTGCTTGTCTTGTCAGGCCCAACATTCACCGCCCAACGTGCCCATATCGCGGATTTGGCGATGCAGCACCGTTTGCCGACGATGTTCACCTTCAAGGCCTATGTCGAGGCGGGCGGGCTGATGTCTTACGGCATCGATACCATTCCGATATTTCGCCGCGCCGCGTCTTTCGTGGCCAAGATTCTCAGAGGGGCGAAGCCGTCCGATCTTCCGGTCGAGCAACCAACTAATTTCGAATTCACACTGAACTTGAAAACCGCCAAGGCAATCGGTGTGTCGATACCGACGTCGATCCTGCTCCGCGCCGACGAGGTGATCGAGTGAAGCGGCGCGAGTTTATCTGGTTATTCGGGGGAGCCGCAGTATTGTGGCCGCTTGCAGTGTACGCCCAGCAGCGGCCGATGCCGGTGATTGGTTTTCTGAACGTTGCATCGCCGGGACCGCTGCGTCAGCAGATCGCGGCGTTCCGCGAGGGCCTGAAGGAGTCCGGCTATGTCGAAGGCCAGAATGTTGCGGTCGAATACCGTTGGGCGGAAGGTCAGTACGACCGACTCCCGGAACTGGCGGCCGATCTGGTCCGCCAGCAGGTAAGCGTAATCTTCGTAGGCGGAGGCGCTCCGGCCGAGCTCGCGGTAAAGGCGGCGACCACGACCATTCCCATTGTTTTCAGCGCCGGCGGCGATCCCGTCAGGTCAGGCCTCGTCGCCAGCCTCAACCAGCCCAGCGGCAACATCACCGGCGTCTATCATTTTGCCACGGGGCTGGAGGCAAAACGGCTGGGCCTGTTGCATGAGATGCTTCCCAAGGCCACGCCCATCGCGGTGCTCATCAACCCAAATTATGCGGATGCCGAAAACCAGTTGCGCGACGTGCAGGAGGCGGCTGCCCGCTTGGGGGTGCAACTCGTTGTCGTGCGTGCCAATGCGGAGAGTGATTTCAACGCCGCGTTCTCGACCGTCGTCCAACAGCGGTCTGGAGCGCTCCTAGTCTGCGCATCCCCGTTCTTTAACAACAGGCGCGAGCAACTTGTGGTGCTGGCGGCGCGTCATGCGTTGCCGACGATCTATGAGTGGCGCGACTTTGCCGCAGCCGGCGGTCTGATGAGTTACGGAACCAGCCTTGCCGACGCCTATCGTCAGGTCGGCGTTTACACCGGCCTGATTCTCAAGGGCGCAAAACCCGCTGACCTGCCGATCGTGCAGGCGACCAGATTCGAGTTCGTGATCAATCTGAGCACCGCCAAGGCGCTCGGCATCGAAGTGCCACCGACACTGTTGGCCCGCGCCGACGAGGTGATCGAGTGAGACGGCGCGGGTTTATCGCGCTTCTCGGTGGCGCTGCGGCGGCTTGGCCGCTTGCTACACAC
>JBASAH010000086.1:0-1614 GCA_049650505.1 Xanthobacteraceae bacterium | reverse complement strand
AAACCGGCCGCGCCCGCCAAAAAGCCTGCAGCGAAACCCGCCGCGCCCGCTGCGCCGGCCGCTCCCGCGCCCGAAGCGCAACAACAAGCTCCCGCGCAAACGCAGGAGCAGCAGGTCCAGTTGATCTTTTCGCCGTGGACCAAGTTCTGCCTCAAGGGCCAGAACAACGAACCCAACGCCAAACAGGTCTGCTTCACCGGCAAGGATGCGCGCATCGAGTCGGGCATGCCGGTGGTCGCCGCTGTCCTGATCGAGCCAGAGGGCGAGCCGAAGAAAATTCTGCGCGTCACGCTGCCGCTCGGCATGCAGCTCGTTCATGGCACGCGCGTCATCGTCGATCAAAATCAGCCGATGACCGCGCCCTATGTCATTTGTTTCACGAACGGCTGCATGGCCGACTATGACGCCAGCGGCGACTTGGTCGGCAAGCTGAAGAAAGGGCAGGGGCTCGTCATTCAGGCGATCAATTCGACCGGCCAGCCGATCAGCCTCGTCCTGCCGCTCGCCGATTTCGGCAAGGCCTATGACGGTCCGCCGACCGATCCGAAAGTCTTCGAAGAGCAACAGAAGAAACTCCAGGAAGAGCTGCAGCGGCGCGCCGACGAAGCACGCAAGAAGCTGGAAAGCCAGCAGGGCCAGCCGCAATCGTCGAACACGGTCCCCGGATTGCCGCAAGCTTCCGGAAAACCGTAAGCATCTGTCGGGGCCATATTGGCGAAAGCGCGCGCACGCGCTTTTGCGGGACGATCGGATGGGTGGTTAGCGTGCGCGCTTAAGCTTCAGTGCCGCAACGCCACGCGAGGACGGTAGCCGCCTTTGCCGTCCTTGATGAAGATTTCGGCGACTTGCGGGTGGCGCACCGGCTCGCCGCTCTCGTCCGGCAATAGATTCTGCTCCGAGACATAAGCCACGTATTCGGTCTCGTCGTTCTCGGCGAACAGATGATAGAACGGCTGGTCCTTGTGCGGCCGGACCTCGGCCGGAATCGCCTGGTACCATTCCTCGGTATTGGCGAATATCGGATCGATATCGAACACCACACCGCGGAACGGATAGAGGCGGTGGCGCACGACTTGGCCGATCTGATATCTGGCGCTGCGAATCTTGTCCATTTACGCGTTCATTTTACAACTCGAGTCGGGCGAAAATGCAATGTTGCCCGCGGGGCCTGTTCATAGCCCATAGTGTTGGGCCATTTCAGGGTCTTTTTGGGCGACAAGTTTCGCCAGATCGACCAAAACCTTGGCCTGTTTCCAGGTGGCGTCGTCCTGCATTTTGCCGTCTATCATGACCGCGCCGCTGCCATCCGGCATGGCGGTGAGAATCTTCCTGGCAAACGCGACCTCCCGCGGGTCGGGCGAGAAGACCCGTTTTGCGATCGGCACTTGGCTGGGGTGAAGGGTCCAGGCGCCGGCGCAACCCATCAGAAAGGCATTGCGAAACTGCGCCTCACAGCCAGAGCCGTCGGCGAAATCCCCGAATGGGCCGTAGAACGGCTTGATGCCGGCGGCGGCGCAGGCATCGACCATTTTGGCGATCGTGTAGTGCCAAAGGTCCTGCTGAAAAGCCGGCCGCGGCGCATCGGCCGGACCGGCATCGGCCAGCACTTTATAG
>JBASAH010000085.1:0-10861 GCA_049650505.1 Xanthobacteraceae bacterium | reverse complement strand
GCTTCGACCCGTTCGCGCTCGTGCCCAGTCACGACCACCACCGGGCGCGCCTGTGAAGCGAGCGCCGCTTCGGCGACGATGCGAACCAGTGGCCGGCCGCCGATCTCGGCGAGGAGCTTGTTCGGCCCGCCCATGCGGCTCGACCTTCCGGCCGCAAGCACGACAGCCGCAATCGAACGCCTCGCCGTCACAGGCTCATCGCGCGGCTGCGGCCGCGTGACGATTTCCATAAGCAGGCCGCCCACGCCGAGTCCGGTAATGTCTTCGCGTTGCACCGGCAATCCGGCGAGCAGCCGCATCAGCACCCAGTCGAAGCCGTTCTCCTTCGGACTGCGCGCGCAGCCCGGTGCACCCAGTACCGACCGTCCGCCCGCGTCGCCGATCATCAGGAGGTTACCCGGATCGACCGGCATACCGAAATGTTCGACGCGGCCGCCGATCGATTCGAGCGCGGCGGGAATGACGTCGCGGCGGTCGGCGATCGCCGAGGCGCCGAATACGATCGCTAATTCCGCGCCGGCTTTGAGCACTTCATCGAGAGCGCGGGCGACCGCTTCGCGATCATGCGATACGCGCCGCTCGGCGACGATCGTCGCGCCGGCCGGCGCCAGCCGGTCCGCGGTAATCTTCAAGGTCTTCTCGATGACTTTGCTGGCAAGCCCGGGCAGAACCGTGGAGACCACACCGACTTTGCGCACGCGATATGGCGCAACCCGCAGCAATGGTTTCGTCAGGCCGACGAGCGCGGCATCGCGCGCCCGACCGCTGACTGCAAATGGAATAATTTTCACAGTCGCGATCATTTCGCCGGCAACTACCGGTTTGAAGGCCGGTAGCGTTGCGAATGTGATCGCCTCGTCGACGCGGTTGAGGCGATCAATCGCGTCCTTGTCGAGAACGAGCACGCCTGCAGTTTGTGCGAACAAATTGGCGCGGCCGGTGAACGCACGATCGACATGGACCCCCTCGCCCGCGACGGCCTGGGCAATCTCGGCAGCGGCGCTGTCTTCGGCAACGTCGCCGGCTTCAAGCCGCGCTACGACAACTTCTTTGATGCCGGCCGCCTCCAGCGCCGCGATCTCCACCGGCCCAATCAGCGTGCCTTTTTTGAGCACCAGCCCGCCTTGGCGGATGCTGTGCACGGCCGTAGCGCCGAGCGCATCTTTCAAAGGCACCGCGCCGAATTTCATGATGCGGCTGTTACGGCGGTGGGCGCTGCAATGCGCGTACCGCCAGGCTCGATCTCGGCCGCTTCGTGCAACCGTTCGGTAATCTGCGCCATGATCGCCACCGCGATTTCCGCGGGCGATACCGCGCCGATGTCAAGCCCGATCGGTGCATGAATGCGCGAAATATCGGCTTCGCTCAGGCCCTGCGCCTTGAGCCGCTCGACCCGCCGCGCATGGGTTTTTCGCGAGCCCAGCGCGCCGACATAGAAACAATCGCGCGACAGCGCGTGCGTAAGCGCGGGATCGTCGATCTTCGGATCGTGGGTCAGCGCCACGAAGGCGGTGTAGCGGTCCACGTTGAGCCGCGGCAATGCCCGGTCCGGCCATTCGGCGATCACCTTCACGTCTGGAAAGCGCTCGAGCGAGGCGAACGCGGTGCGCGGATCAACGATGGTTACCTCGTAGCCAAGCAAATTGCCGATCGGCGCCAGCGCCTGGCTGATGTGGACTGCGCCGGTAATCACGAGCTGCGGCGCAGGCACATAGACGGTCAGAAACACCCGGCCTTCCGTGCTGTCCGCCATGCCGCTCTTGCCGGTGCGTAAATGCTCAGCGAGAGCGGAGCGCAGCGGATCGTTGCCGATATGCGCGGCTTTCACGAACCGTTGCTTGCCGTTCTCGACATTGGTGATCACGATCGCAGCGCGGCGGGCGGCGCGTTCGGCATTGAGAGCGGTGAGGATGTCGAGTTTCATATTGTGTGACCGAATGGCGAATAGTGAGTAGCGAATAGAGCACCAACTATTCGCTATTCGCCACTCGCTATTCGCGTTTCTTCCCTACTCCACCTTTTCAACAAACACCCGGATCGTGCCGCCGCACGACAGACCGACTTGCCACGCGGTCTCGTCGGCGACGCCGAATTCCAGCATTTTCGGCTTGCCGCTTTCGATCACGTCCAGCGCCTCGGCGACCACCGCGCCTTCGACGCAGCCGCCTGATACCGAGCCAAGAAAATTACCCTCGGCATCAATGACCAGATTCGAGCCAACCGGACGGGGCGCCGAACCCCAAGTCTCGACCACGGTCGCGAGCGCGACCTCACGGCCGCGTTTGCGCCAATCCTCGGCGGCTTTGAGAATGTCGGTGTCGGTTGTCAGCATGCAAAGTCTCCTCGGCGAATAGACTAGTGAATGGGGTTAAAATAGGCGTTGGTTTTCCTATTCGCTACTCGCTATTCGCCATTCGCGCCAGCTCACGCCACCTTGCGCAGCCAGACTTTCGGGTTGGCCGAGCTGCCGCAGCCGTGCTGCAGCGCGGCCACCAAGCCGGCCATCGATTCAAGACTGTGAATCGGACGCATCTCGTCGACATGCGGCAGCATGGCTTTGATGCCGCGGGCGCGCGCCTCGAACCCCTCGAAGCGCAGCAGCGGATTGAGCCAGATCAGCCGCCGGCAAGAGCGCTGCAGCCGGTCCATTTCGAATGCCAGCGTCTCGTCGGCGTCGCGTTCGAGACCATCGGTAATCAGCAGCACAACGGCGCCTTGCGCCAGCACGCGCCGCGCCCAGAGCCTATTGAACGCCCGCAGCGAGGAGGCAATGCGGGTGCCGCCGGACCAGTCCGGCACGGCCGCCGAGCAGGCAGCAAGCGCATCATCCGGATCGCGCTCGCGCAGCGCGCGCGTCACATTGGAGAGCCGCGTGCCGAACAAAAACGTGCTGACGCGCTTTCGCGCATCGGTCAGCCCGTGCAGAAAATGCAAGAAGATGCGGCTGTACTGGCTCATCGAGCCGGATATGTCGAGGAGCGCCACGAGCGGCGGCGGCCGCGTCTTCGGGCCGATGAAGCGCAGATCGATAAAATCGCCGCCGCCTTTCATACTGGCCCGCAAGGTGCGGCGAATATCGATAAGATGACCGCGCGGATGCGGGGTGAGCCGCCGCGTTCGCAATTCGGCGAGCGGCAGCACCAGGCGTTTCATTGCGTCCTTAGCGGCGGCAATCTCCGCCGTGGTCATCTGCGCGAAATCCTTCCGTTGCAGCACCTCGCGGTCGGAAACGGTCAAGCGGGCGTCCAGCTCGACCTCGCGCTCTTTTTTAAGTTTGTCGTCGAGGCCCGCGAACAGCGCCTCATGCACGCGCGTGGCACCGGCTTGCGGCGGCTGCTGTGGCGCTGCCGGCGCTTGCGGCAGCATCATTGCCAAAAGCTGATCGATATAACCGCGGCGGCGGAAAAAGATGCGGAAGGCCTGGTCGAACAGCACCGAATGCTCGTGCCGCTTCACGAACACCGCGTGCAGCGTCCAATAAAAATCGTCGCGCGTGCCGATACCGGCCACGCGCAAGGCTTCCAGCGCATCGAGCACCGCACCGGGTCCGACCGGAATGCCAGCCGCGCGCAGCGCGCGAGCGAAGTAAACAATGTTCTCGGCAAGCCGGCCGGGCTGTTCTTGTGCTCCTACTTCTTCTGTCATCGTCATTACCGGGCATAGCCGTTCGGAAGAACGGCGTCGCTTCGCTCGCCTACGCCCGGCAATCCATGGGCCGGAGATGCTGCATGGATGCCCGGGTCAAGCTCGGGCATGACGAATGCAAAATTTAGATGTCGTGCGATTGGCAAAAATCTTCACTCCGCCGCGCGCAGCTCTGATCTCACCTCGTCGAGCAATTCCTTGACCTTCGAGCCTTCCAGCCGCGCGATGTCGTCCTGATATTTAAGCAGCACGCCGAGCGTGTCGGATACCATCGCCGGGTCGAGCGCCGTAACGTCGAGTTCGGACAGCGCGCCGGCCCAGTCGAGCGTTTCGGCGACACCCGGCGCCTTAAACAGATCCTGCTTGCGCAGCGCCTGCACGAATCCGACGACTTGCTGCGACAGCCTCTTGCCGACGCCGGGCACCTTGGCGCGCACAATCGCCAATTCGCGCTCCGCGTTCGGATAACCGACCCAGTGATAAAGACAGCGGCGTTTAAGCGCATCGTGGACTTCGCGCGTCCGGTTCGACGTAATGACGACGACCGGCGGCTGCTCGGCCTTCACCGTGCCCATTTCCGGTATGGTCACCTGAAAATCCGCGAGCACTTCGAGCAGAAAAGCTTCGAAGGCTTCGTCGGTGCGGTCGATTTCGTCGATCAAAAGCACCGGCGCGCCGGCGGTGTCCGCTTCGAGTGCTTGCAATAACGGCCGCTTGATCAGAAAGCGCTCGGAGAACACATCGTGCTCGAGCCGCTCACGGTCGTGCTCGCCTTCGGCTTCAGCGACGCGGATCGCGATCATCTGCGCGGCATAGTTCCATTCGTATACCGCGGCGGCGATATCGAGACCCTCATAGCACTGCAGGCGGATCAGGCGCCTGCCAAGCGTAGCGGACAGAACCTTGGCGATTTCGGTCTTGCCGACGCCGGCTTCGCCTTCGAGGAAGATCGGCCGGCCCATCTTGAGCGCGAGATAAAGCACCGTACCGAGCGAGCGGTCGGCGAGATAGTCGGCCTCGGCCAACAGATCGACGGTCGCATCGATCGAGGCGGGCAGCGGCCGCGGCGATATGTTGCTCATGCCGGCAATGTAATCATCGCGGCCGGTCTTGTCCCGTTCGTTCGGCAAATCCTTAACGCATGGCAAACCGGCGCAACCTGCACGAATCCGTAGCGCACGAGCGCACTTACCCGCTCGATCGCCGAATAAATACAGATTGCACGCTCAGGCGACGGGCTTGCCGATCGCTTCAGCGACCGCCCGGCGCGCCAGCACGCCGACGAGATGGGCGCGATATTCGGAACTGCCGTGGATGTCGCTATTCATGCCGTCGGCCGGAATGCTCATACCTTCGAGCGATTTCGGCGAGAAGCGTTTCTTAAGCGCCTCTTCGAACGATGTCACGCGGAACACGCCATTAGCGCCGGCGCCGGTCACCGCGACGCGGATGTCGCCGCCGCGCTTCGACACGAACACGCCGACCAGCGCGAAACGCGACGCCTGGTTGCGGAATTTCTGATAGGCCGCTTTCTTCGGGATTGGGAAACTCACCTTAGTGATGATTTCGGTCGGCTCGAGCGCCGTCGAGAACATCCCGGTGAAGAAGTCGTCGGCCTTGATGCGCCGCTTGTTGGTAATGATGGTCACGCCGAGGCCAAGACAGGCCGCCGGATAATCGGCATTGGGATCGTTGTTGGCGATCGAGCCGCCGATTGTGCCCATGTGCCGGACCGCCGGATCGCCGATCATGCCGGCGAGCTTAGCCAAGACCGGAATGGCCTGCTGAACGACGGGCGAAGTGTTGACCTCGTTGTGGCGAGTCATCGCGCCGATAGTGAGCGAGCGGCCGCTCAGCTCGATCCCCGACATGCCTTCGATCAGCGACATGTCGATGATCTGCGGCGGGCCGGCAAGACGCAATTTCATCGTTGGCAGCAACGTCTGACCGCCGGCAAGGAGCTTGGCATCCGGATTTTTGCCGAGCAGTCCGGCCGCCTGTCGCACTGTCTGCGGACGATGAAAGGTAAAAGCATACATCGCAAGTCCTCCGTATAATCTTCCGCCTCCCGCATGCGCGGGAGAGTTTGTTTATGCCGCTTTCGGCATTCGGTTTGCTTTTTGCAGCGCCGCCCATACTGCCAGCGGCGTCGCCGGCATCGTCAGTTCTTCGGTACCGATCGCGTCGGTAATGGCATTGATGACCGCAGCGGGCGCCGCGATTGCGCCAGCTTCACCGCAGCCTTTGATGCCCAGTGGATTGGACGGGCATTTGGTCATCGTCGTGTCCACGCGCAGCGCCGGCAGATGATCGGCGCGCGGCATGCAATAGTCCATGAACGAGCCCGTGACGAGCTGGCCGTCCTTGTCGTAGACCGCGCCCTCGCACAACGCCTGCCCCACGCCCTGCGCGATGCCACCGTGAACCTGACCCTCGACGATCATCGGATTGACGATCACACCAAAGTCGTCGACCGCGGTCCAAGCCACGATATCGGTATTGCCGGTCTCCTGATCCACTTCCACTTCGCAGATATGACAACCAGCCGGGAAAGTAAAATTGGTCGGATCGTAAAACGCACCTTCCTTTAAGCCGGGCTCGAGCTCCTGGCCGGAAAATTTGTGGGCGATATAGGCGTTGAGCGAGACGTCACCCCACGCCGCGGATTTGTCGGTGCCGGCGACGCTGAATTTTCCATCCTTGAATTCGATATCGCCCTCGGCCGCCTCCAGCATATGCGCCGCCACCTTCTTCGCTTTGGCCTCGATCTTATCGAGCGCCTTGGCGACCGCCGACATGCCGACTGCGCCGGAGCGCGAGCCATAGGTGCCCATGCCGAATTGCACCTTGTCGGTGTCGCCATGCACGACCGAAATATCGTCGATCGGAATGCCAAGCCGCTCCGAAACTAGCTGCGCGAAAGTGGTCTCGTGGCCCTGGCCGTGCGCGTGACTACCGGTGAGGATTTCAACACTGCCGGTCGGATTGACGCGTACCTCGGCGGATTCCCATAAACCCACGCCAGCGCCGAGCGAGCCGACTGCTTGCGACGGTGCAATCCCGCAGGCCTCGATATAGGTCGAGAAGCCGATGCCGCGGAGCTTGCCATTGCGGGCGGATTCGCGCTTGCGCCTGCCGAAGCCTTTGTGATCGGCAAGCTCGAGTGCCTTCTTCAGCGACGCATTATAGTCGCCGGCGTCATAGGCCATGATGACCGGCGTCTGATGCGGAAATTTTTTTATGAAGTTCTTGCGCCGTAGCTCGGCGGGGTCCTGGCCCATTTCCCGGGCGCCAACTTCGACGAGCCGCTCGACGACGAAGGTCGCTTCCGGGCGGCCGGCGCCGCGATAGGCATCGACCGGCACCGTGTTGGTATAGACCGCATCGACCTCGCAATAGATTTGCGGAATCTCGTATTGGCCCGACAACAACGTCGCGTAGAGATAAGTCGGCACTGATGACGAGAAGGTCGACATGTAGGCGCCGAGATTGGCGATGGTTTTGGCACGCAGCCCCAGGATCTTGCCCTCTTTATCGAACGCCATCTCTGCGTGGGTGACATGATCGCGTCCATGCGCATCGGCAACGAACGCTTCCGAGCGATCGGCAACCCATTTCACCGGCCGCCGGACGCGCTTGGAGGCCCACAGCGCCACGACCTCCTCGGGATAGATGAAAATCTTCGAGCCGAAGCCGCCGCCCACGTCCGGCGCGATGACGCGCAGCTTGTGCTCTGGCGCCATGCCGACAAAGGCAGCGATGACGAGGCGCGCGACGTGCGGATTCTGCGTCGTGTTCCACAATGTGAAGGTGCCGGTACCGGCATCGTAATCGCCGATTGCGGCGCGCGGCTCGATCGCGTTCGGAACCAGGCGGTTGTTGATAATATCCAGTTTGGTCACGTGCTTGGCCGAGCGGAATGCCGCATCGACCGCTTTGGCATCGCCGAGATGCCACTGATAGATCGTATTATTCGGGGCAATGTCGTGGATGGACGGCGCGCCCGCTTTCTGCGTCGCAGCCGGATCGGCAACTGCCGGCAGCGCGGCGTAATCGACGACAATTTTTTCTGCGGCATCGCGCGCCTGCGCCAGGGATTCGGCGACCACGACCGCAATCGGGTCGCCGACATGACACGCCTTGCCATTTGCCAGCGCCGGATGCGCGGCCATCTTCATCGGCGATCCATCTTTTGAATGAATCATCCAGCCGCAGATCAGGTTGCCGATCTTGTCGGCAGCCAGTTCGCATCCGGTGAGGACCGCGAGCACGCCCGGCATCTTCGATGCGGTCTTGGTGTCAATCGATTTGATCGTCGCGTGCGCGTGCGGCGAACGAAGGAAATAGGCATAAGCCTGCCCCGGCCGATTGATATCGTCGGTGTAGTGGCCGGTTCCGGTGATGAAGCGGCGGTCTTCTTTGCGGCGCACCGCGGCGCCGATACCGGTCGCGCTCATGGTCTTCGCCCTTCCGGCAGAATGTAGTTAAGTTTCCCTATTCGGCCGACTTACTCGGCTGCTCTGGCGGTCGCGCCGCCGCCACGCATGGTGCGCGCGCCGGCGGCAATCGCCTTGACGATGTTGTGATAGCCGGTGCAGCGGCAAATATTGCCTTCAAGCTCCTCACGGATGGTGCGGTCTTCAAG
The DNA here is from genome assembly GCA_049650505.1 of Xanthobacteraceae bacterium. GTDB lineage: Bacteria > Pseudomonadota > Alphaproteobacteria > Rhizobiales > Xanthobacteraceae > BOG-931. Next base: position 2,571 of record JBASAH010000085.1, on the reverse strand, counting down.
GTCGTGGCCTTTGCGGCGGACTATATCGACCGCGGTCATGATCATGCCCGGTGTGCAGAAGCCGCATTGCAAGCCGTGATTTTCGCGGAAAGCCTCCTGCATCGGGTGGAGCGGTCCGTCCGCAGGTGCCAGTCCCTCGATCGTCAGCACCTCGGCGCCTTGGAGCTGCAACGCGAGGACGGTGCAAGATTTGATCGCTTTGCCGTTGACGTGCACGACACATGCGCCGCATTGCGACGTATCGCAGCCGACATGCGTGCCGGTGAGCCGCAAATGTTCGCGCAGCAATTGCACGAGCAGCGTGCGCGGATCGACATTGGCGGTGATGGGCTTGCCGTTCACCGTCATGGACACGGCTACCGTCTCGCCTGCCATTGGGTCCCTCCTACGAAATTTCGGTCAAAACGTCGCGGTTTGCCAACCGGTCGCGAGCGCCGGCGGGGCTCGGGCACGAATCCGAGGCGATTTTGCCGGTTTTGACGCCGCGAACGCCAATTACTCTGAACCGCGAGCCGGGCACCGGTCAAGCGGGTTCCGGCCCTAAGCCGGCCATTAAAACTCGCGCACTATGCCGCGTTTCCGGTGCTCGCGGCACCGCGACGTCCCTGCCCTATCCGGTTTTGGGACTCACTGCATTCGCGAAGTTCGCAAAAAAATCGTCGGCGACTTTCTTGGCGGCGCCATTGACGAGTCGCTGACCGAGCTGCGCAAGCTTGCCGCCGATCTGAGCATCGACATTGTACGACAAAAGCGTGCCGCCGTTTTTTGGCGTGAGCTTGACCGTGGCGCCGCCCTTGGCAAAGCCGGCGACCCCGCCATCGCCCTGCCCGGAGATTTTATAGCCGTTCGGCGGGTCGAGATCGGACAGCGCGACCTTGCCTTTGAACCTCGCTTTGACCGGGCCGATCTTCACGGTAGCGACTGCCTGAAATTCGGTGTCGGAGGTTTTGTCCAGTTGTTCGCAGCCCGGGATACACGCTTTCAGCGTCGCCGGATCGTTGAGTTTTTCCCACACTGTTTGCGGCGGCACCGGCAGTTCGCATTCGCCGTTCATGGTCATCGCCATTGGACCGGGCTCCTTTTGCGCGGGACTGTGCCTTCGTCGATCTATGGCTTACCGCCTCGCGCAGCGGCTGAAAAGAGTGCTAGGAGATTGACAAAACGGGAGGACAACAATGCCGGAAATCAAAACTGATGACGGCTGCATCATCCATGTTGAAGTCGAAGGGCCGCAGGATGGCCCAGTGCTGATGCTGTCGAACTCGCTCGGCACCAATCTTCATATGTGGGACGATCAGGCGCCCACAGGCAACACAGTGTAAATTAGAGTAAGAGAGGTGCGCACTTTCCTTGCCTTTCCCCGCATATCAGGTAGAGCAGTGTAATTCGGGGTAACGGGCAGTAGGGCTGATTCTGTTACCCCCAAAACGCGCGGGGTAACGCACATGGCGAAACGTCTCACAGCTGTTCAGATAGCCAACGCCAAGCCGGGAGCAGCACGGCGGGAAATATCGGATAACGGCTCCGGCCTCTATCTCGTCGTCCAACCTAGCGGCCACAAGTCTTGGGCCGTCCGCTTCCGCGTCCACGGCATTCCCCGCAAGCTGACGCTGCCAGCTGGTCTCACGCTGCATGAAGCGCGCGAGCAGGCAGCCGCCGCCATCAAGGAAGCACAGCGCGGTAACGACCCCACCAAGATCAAGAGGGCTGCCAAGCAGGCCCGTGTGATCGCTGCCGCCAATACTTTCGAGGCCGTGGCGCTGCTGTATCTAAACAGCGACCGGGTGAAGAAGCTGCGCACGGCTGACCAGTACCGCAGCATGCTCGAACGGTTGGCATTTCCGCTGATCGGCGACAAGCCTATTGCGGACCTTCGCCGATCCCAGATCACGGCGCTGCTCGATCACATTGAGCACAGCAACGGGCCGGTCATGGCGGATCGGCTGCTGTCAGTTGTTTCTTGCGTGCTCAAATTCCACGCCAAAAGGAGCGACGATTACGTGCTGCCGTTGGTGCCCGGCATGAATCGCACCAGCACCAAAGAGCGGGCGCGGGATCGCATTCTTACGGACGACGAAATCAGGCGCGTGTGGACTGCCGGAAACCCGTTGATACAATTTCTGCTGCTTACGGGCGCGCGCAGAACCGAAGCCGCCGCCATGCAGTGGGGTGAGCTAAACGGCACCGATTGGGTGTTGCCGGCGGCTCGTAACAAGGCTGCGGTCGATCTTGTCCGTCCGCTGTCGAAGGCGGCAATGGCAGTGCTAACCGCGCAGCCACGTCGCGGGGACTTTGTATTTCGCGACCGGGGCGATAACGCGCTCCGCTCCTATACGCGGCTGAAGGCGGAGGTGGATGCCGCCAGCGGCGTTACTGACTGGCGCCTGCATGACCTGCGCCGCACCGCTCGCTCGCTGTTGTCGCGTGGTGGCGTCAACAGCGACGTGGCCGAAATGATTTTAGGTCACACGCTGAAGGGCGTCCGTGGCACCTACGACCGGCACAGCTACCACAGCGAGAAAGCACACGCGCTCGAAGCGTTGGCGGCGCAGCTGCGGCTGATCACTAATC
>JBASAH010000084.1:0-7915 GCA_049650505.1 Xanthobacteraceae bacterium | reverse complement strand
GGCCGTAGACATAGGCGCGGCCGCTCATGCATGAGCGCGCGCCGAGCGACAGCGCCCGCGCGATGTCCTGGCCCGACCGGATACCGCCGTCGAACATGACCTCGATGTCGTTGCCGACCGCATCGGCGATCGGTGGCAGTGCGGAGATCGACGACGGTGCGCCATCGAGCTGACGGCCGCCGTGATTGGACACGATCAAGGCCGCCGCTCCGGTCTTCGCCGCGGTGCGGGCGTCTTCGACATCGAGAATGCCTTTGAGGATGAGCTTCCCGGGCCAAAGGCTTTTGATCCATTCGACGTCTTTCCAACTCAACGTCGGATCGAACTGCTCGGCGACCCACTTCGACAAAACAGTAACGTTGCTCATGCCCGGATAGTGGCCGGCAATGTTGCCGAACGTTTTGCGTTTGCCGCGCGCGACGCTCAGCGCCCATGCCGGTTTGGTGGCGATGTCGATAAGATTTTTGATCCGAATCTGCGGCGGCACGGTCATGCCGTTCTTGATGTCGCGATGGCGCTGGCCGATGACTTGCAGATCGACAGTGAGGACGAGCGCACTGCATTTGGCCGCCGCCGCCCGCTCGATCAGCGCGCGGATGTAACCGCGATCCTTCATTACGTAGAGCTGAAACCAGAACGGTTTTGCCACCGCGCCGGCAACGTCTTCAATCGAGCAGATCGACATCGTCGACAACGTAAAGGGAATACCGGCCTGCTGCGCTGCGCGGCAGGCAAGAATTTCGCCGTCGCCGTGCTGCATTCCGCAAAGCCCGATCGGCGCCAATGTCAGCGGCAGCGCCGCCGGCTCGCCGAGAATGGTGGTCTTCGTGCTGCGATTGCCGACGTCGCAAAGGACGCGCTGGCGAAACGCGATCCGCTCCAGATCCGCGCGATTGGCGCGCAACGTCTGCTCGGCATAAGAGCCGGCCTCAGCATAGTCGATAAAAGCGCGCGGCACCTTCCGGTGCGCCAGCTGCCGCAGGTCCTCGATACAGGTAATGACTTGCACGGAAATCCCAGCTCTCTCGCACGCGGCTTTGATAGCACAAAGCGCCCGTTCTCGGCGGTCCCTTGTTACGCAGCCAGAAACTTAAAGGAACGCCTGCCGCCCTAAACCGTTATTCCACATCGGGGAAGGGTATGACCACAACCTCGGCCGTTGGCGGCCTGCCATGAACAAAGCAAATCATCAATCCAAGCTGCAGTCGCAATCGGCCGCCAAGCACCGCGGCGGCAAGGACCGCGCGGCTGACGAGCGCAAGAATGAGCGGCTTAATGAGAGGCTTGACGACGCGCTGGAACGCGGCCTTGAGGATACCTTTCCCGGCTCCGATCCGGTTTCTGTTGTCCAGCCGCCGCCGAGCGCGCGCGACAAGCATGAGGTGCAAAGGCACAAAACGCTGGTGCGCTAACGACCTGATCCGCTATCCTCTTGATTCTAGTGAAGCCTTGAGCCGAACGCCGCATCGCCCCGAAAGATAAAATTAGCCAAATTTTTTGAGGCGGCCGAGACGAAGAAGCGGCTAATATCGCCAGCCAGAGAATTAGGCGGGTGGGGCGGGGCCCAAATCATGGTTCGCAAATATTTCGGTACCGACGGGATTCGCGGCCGCGCCAACGGCGTGATCACGCCGGAATTGGCCTTGAAAGCCGGGCAAGCGGCCGGGCTCGTGTTCCGCCGTGGCGATCACAGGCATCGGGTAGTGATCGGCAAGGACACTCGGCTATCCGGCTATATGATCGAAACCGCGCTGGTCGCCGGCTTCACCTCGGTCGGCATGGATGTGTTGTTGCTCGGCCCGATGCCGACGCCAGCCGTCGCCATGCTGACGCGCTCGATGCGCGCCGATCTCGGCGTCATGATCTCGGCATCGCATAACCCCTATGACGATAATGGCATCAAGCTGTTTGGACCGGACGGTTACAAACTTTCCGACGCGGTCGAGAACAAGATCGAAACGTTGATCGACGCCGACATGACCAAGCGGCTCGCCAAGAGCGGTGAGCTTGGCCGGGCAAAGCGAATCGACGGCGTTCACGATCGCTATATCGAATTCGCCAAGCGCACCATGCCGCGCAACCTTTCGCTCGACGGCTTGCGCGTCGTCATGGATTGCGCCAATGGCGCCGCCTATCGGGTGGCTCCCGATGCGTTATGGGAACTCGGCGCCGATGTCGTTGCGATCGGCGTCGAGCCGGACGGGTTCAACATCAATCAGGATTGCGGCTCGACTGCCCCGGAAGCGCTGTGCCGGAAGGTCCGCGAGATGCGCGCCGATATCGGCATTGCGCTGGACGGCGACGCCGATCGCGTGGTGATCGCCGACGAGCGCGGCCATCTGGTCGACGGCGATCAACTTCTGGCGGTCATCGCGGAAAGCTGGGCCGAGGATCATCTCCTCACCAAGCCGGGCATTGTCGGCACGGTGATGTCCAATCTGGCGCTCGAGCGGCATCTGCAATCGCTCGATCTGTCGTTCATCCGCACCCCGGTCGGCGACCGCTATGTGCTCGAATATATGCGCGAGCACGACTATAACGTCGGCGGCGAGCAGTCCGGTCACATCATTCTGTCGAATTATACGACGACCGGCGACGGCTTTGTCGCCGCATTGCAGTTGCTCGCTGTGGTCAAGAAGAGGAACAAACCGGTTTCCGAAGTCTGTCACCGGTTCGAGCCGCTGCCGCAAGTCATGCGCAACGTCCGCTATCGCGGCGGCAAGCCGCTCGAGAATTCGACGGTGCGCAGCGCCATCGCCGATGCGGAAAGCCGGCTCAACGGCCAAGGCCGGCTGGTGGTGCGCCCGTCCGGCACCGAGCCCGTCATTCGCATCATGGGTGAAGGCGACGATAAAGCCATGATCGAGGAAGTGGTCGACGGCATTGCAGAGGTGGTTGCCGCGCACGCGGCCTGAAATCCCGGCCCGCCGCGCTTCGCTCCGCGGCAAGCGGATTACGTCACGCCCGCGATTTAAGAAACTGCGCAAACGCTTTGAGCGTGTGCTCGGAAACGTAGTGCTCAATGCCCTCGGCATCGGCTTCGGCGGCTTCGCTTGCGACGCCAAGGGCGCGGAGCACGTCGACCACCAGCCGGTGCCGAAGCCGCACCCGTTCCGCCAAGGCGCGGCCTTTTTCAGTCAGAAACACGCCCCGGTAAGGCCGCGCGGTCGCGAGGCCGGCGCGCTTGAGACGCGCAATCGTCTTGATCGCGGTGGCATGTGACACGCCGAGCCGGCGCGCAATATCGGTCGGGCGGGCCTCGCCTTCGCCCTCGAGCAGATCGGCGATCAGTTCGACATAGTCTTCGTGCAGCGCCGTCGATTGCGCCGACCGCGCCTTGCCGAAGCGGCGCGCTTGGGTTCCTTCCGCTGGCAGCTTGGCCATGAGGCCTTTGCCTACTGGGGGCACGGGAGTTCCTGGTTCTCCTCTCCCGGATCACAATATTATCATCGTGTCAAAATGTAGTCTTGGCTACAACATGATCCATTGACCTAAATCGCCGCAACGCCTATGTAGCCTGTGCTACACTTTTTAGTAACGGCTTCAGCAGGAGTTTAGCGGCACGTGGGGCGTGTTCGAGATGCGGCAAGAAATAGCGGCTGACCCAGCGGCGATCGAGGCAGCGCCGACCGCGCGCGCGCCCAATGAAGCGACGCGGCGAAAGTCGCTGACCGAGCGGACCATGGCGCACACCCATGACGTGCTCGCCGGCCGCCCCGGCGGGTGGCGCACGGCCATTGCTTTCGCCGGTCCAGCGATCGTTGCCTCGATCGCCTACATGGATCCGGGCAACTTCGCGACCAACATTCAGGCCGGCGCCAAATACGGCTATGGGCTGTTGTGGGTGGTCCTGCTCGCGAATGTCATCGCGATGCTGTTTCAGGGTCTCTCGGCCAAACTCGGCATCGTCACCGGGCGCAACCTCGCCGAGCTCTGTCGCGATCGCTTTCCCCGCCCGGTGGTCTTCACGATGTGGGTGGTCAGCGAAATCGCCGCGATGGCGACCGACCTCGCCGAATTCCTCGGCGGCGCCATCGGCCTGTCGCTGTTGCTGCACATGCCGCTGCTCGCCGGCATGGTGGCGACCGCGATCATCACCTATGGACTGTTGATGTGCGAGCAATTCGGCTTTCGTCCGCTCGAACTCGTCATTGGCGCGATCGTCGGCTTAATCTGCATTTGCTATCTCGCGGAAATGTTCATCGCGCCGATCGATTGGAGCGCGGCCGCCTTCCACACCCTGACGCCGCAGCTCGCCGATAGCGAAGCGGTGTTGCTTGCGGTCGGCATCATCGGCGCGACCGTGATGCCGCATGCGATCTATTTGCACTCCGGGCTGACGCAAGCGCGGGTGCCGGTCCGCACCGACGACGACCGCCGCACCGTACTGAAATTCTCGAACCGGGAAGTCGTCATCGCGCTGAGCATGGCCGGGCTCGTCAATATGGCCATGGTGATGATGGCGTCGAGCGCGTTCCATGCCGGCCACCCGGAAGTGGCGGAAATCGAAACGGCCTATCACACGCTCACCCCGCTTCTTGGCGCCGCGGCCGCCGGAATCTTCCTGGTCTCGCTGATCGCTTCCGGCGTATCCGCATCGACCGTTGGGACGATGGCGGGTCAGATGATCATGCAAGGCTTCGTCGGGTTCCGCATTCCGCTCTGGCTGCGCCGTCTCGTCACCATGGTGCCAGCCTTCATCGTAATCGCGCTCGGCGTCGAGCCGACCAAAGCCTTGGTCATCAGCCAGGTGGTATTGAGCATTGCGCTGCCACTGCCGATGATTTCGCTCATCATTTTCACCAGCAGAACCGACGTAATGGGCACGTTCGCAAACCGCGCCGTGACGCGTGCTTTGGCGATCATCGCCACCGCACTCGTGCTCGGTCTCAATGGCGTTTTGATTTATCAAAGCTTGACATAAGCTGCCGACGGCGCGGCCAGCGCTGGCGCGGCACAAAGTTCGCCCCACTAAATTTCGCGCGACTCTAGAGCAAAAAATTACCCCGGATCGCAGGTCTGCGGTCCGGGGCTGAAATTAAAACCGCGCTCGCAACTGCGACCGCGGTCATGCGTCACAACGTTTTTAGATTTTCAGCGGCCGACTTGCCGGTCTTGCGGTCCACCACGACTTCGAAGGAAACACGCTGGCCCTCCCTCAGCTCGCGGAGGCCGGCGCGTTCGACGGCGCTGATATGGACAAACACGTCCTTACCGCCGCCTTCGGGTTGAATGAATCCATAACCCTTCTGCGCGTTGAACCACTTTACGGTGCCGTTATCCACTGGTCTCTCTCCTCATAGGCATGCAGATGTGAGCCGTGCGCGTTGGCTCGGCTCGGTTCGCTCGAGTTTTTGGTGAAGATCGTCAGTCAGGCGCGCTTGCTCAGTCGCTGCAAGGCCAAGTCATTCGGCCGAAAGCTCGAAGTACTCTTTTTAGCGGGATGCCGTTCCGTCCGCAAGACCGTCATCGGGTCGATTGTGACAAGCCTGCAAAAATCTTAACAAAATAAATCATTTGTTTGACACCGCTGTCTTGAGGTCGCGAAGCTCGCGATCGCCGTACGCTTGCTGAATGAGCCGCAGGATGCGACAAGGCCGATGCGCCAGGACGGCAACGCCATTCGTGTTTCGCGATATGCGCGCTAGCGATGAATTCCGGCGCCAGTAAAGTCGGGAGGGAATTTTCCATGCGTACCGTTGCCCTTGAGGAGCACTTTGCGGTGCCCTCGCTCAGCCAGCGCATTGCCAAAGATATCATCAACCGCCGCGGGTATCGGCCGCGCAATCTCTCGCCGGGCGCACCGAATCCCCTGGAGCTGTTGCCCGAGATCGGCGAGATCCGGCTCAAATCGATGGACGAAACCGGGATCACCGTGCAGGTGCTGTCGAACAGCGGCCCGGGCCCCGATCTTCTTCCCGGCGCCGATGGCATCGCACTTGCCCGCGAGCTCAACGATCATCTCGCCGCCGCAGTGGCGCGCTATCCCGACCGCTTCGCCGGCTTTGCCAGCTTGCCGCTGCAAACGCCCGATGCAGCCGCTGTCGAGCTCAAGCGCGCCGTGAAGGAACTCGGCTTCGTCGGCGGCATGGTCAATGGCACGACCGAAGGTTGCTTCCTCGATCACCCGAGCTACGACGTTCTGCTTGCCGCAGCGGTCGAGCTTGATGTGCCGATTTACATTCATCCGCACATTCCGCCGGAGCCGGTGCGGCAAGCCTATTTCTCCGGTTTGCCGGACGGCGCCGATCGCGTGCTCGAGACCGCCGGCTGGGGCTGGCATTCGGAAACGGCGGTACATCTTTTGCGCATGGCGGTCGCCGGCACACTCGACCGGCATCCGCGGCTGCGCCTGATCGTCGGTCACATGGGCGAGATGTTGCCAATGATGATGGCGCGCATCGACCAGGTCTTTAAGCACGACATCGGCCATTTGAAGCGGCCGATCACGCGCGCCATTCTCGATCAGGTTTGGCTCACCACCAGCGGGATTTTCGACGAGCCGCCGTTCCTCACCGCGCTTTTGACCTTCGGTATCGACCGCATCATGTTCTCGGTCGATTACCCCTACGCACCGAACATCGCCGGCCGTAAATTTCTCGACCGCATTGCGCTGGCGCCGGCCGACATGGCGAAGCTCACGCACGGCACGGCCGACCAGATTTTGAAGCTGAAAGTCGCCAAAACAAAGTAGGCAAAAGGCAAGCACGATCTACGGCGCGATGCAGCGGGTCCGGCTGTCGATCGAGCCTAGTGGCGTGCGGGCGTTGAGCCGATAGGCGTTGCACTTCAAGGCGATGGAAAATGTCGCCGCATCGTTTCGACAGATTTAAGCGTTGGGAACGCCATGTGGCGCTGCCCGACGGCGCCAAAATTTTCGTGCGGCCGATTCGGCCCGAGGATGAGACATTGTATCCGGCGTTCTTGACCGCCGTGACGCAGGACGATTTGCGGCTTCGCTTTTTCGCTCCGGTGAAGGAATTGAGCCACAGTGCGATCGCACGATTTACCCAGATCGATTATGCGCGCGCCATGGCGTTCATCGCCATCGAGGAGGCGACGGGCCAGATGCTCGGCGTCGTGCGCATCCATGCCAATTCCGAACACCGAAGCGGCGAATACGCCATTCTCGTTCGCTCCGATCTCAAGGGACATGGTCTCGGCTGGCTCTTGATGGAATTGATGGTCGAATACGCGCGTGCGGAAGGATTGGAGTCGGTTCAGGGTCAGGTGCTGCAGGAAAATAAGACAATGCTGCGGATGTGCCGTGAGCTCGGTTTTCAAATCGCATCCGACCCAGAGGACTCCGGGATCCTCATCGTCACATTGCCATTAAAGCCCTGACGAGATCGCGTTGCTGTGCCGATAGCGCGTTAGCTCAGACCAAAACGATCATTTCTCATCCAAAAACGAATCTTACTCATTCAGGTCCAGCGCAAAAGTGGCTTCGTCGTTATTGGCCGCCATACAACCTGTGATAGCATTGCCGGTGGCGATACGTGGGGGAAATTGCCATGACGAAGATGTTGCGCGTGTTGCTTGCGATCTTTGGTTGCGTCGCCTGCAACTCCACTGTTTTTGCCGGCGGCCCATTTGGCATTATTCGCGTTGGAAAGTGGCAGGGCGCCGCTTATACGACCGACAAGGGTGCTTTCTCCCACTGCACCGCCGCCGCCAAATTTGAAAGCGGCCTTGCGATTATCATCGCGCAAAATGCCAATCGCTCTTGGATCATCGGCATTGCCGATCCGGCCTGGCCTTTTCACGATCGCGAGTCGGTTACGCTCGTTCTGACCTTCGATGGCCAAGCGCAGTTTAATGTTTCGGGCGCTGCGTCGCCTGAAAAAGCCGTAGTCGGGATTTTGCCCGTGCAGGCGGTCAACGCGTTTCGCAAGTCGCATCAGCTCGTTGTCAC
>JBASAH010000083.1:0-3729 GCA_049650505.1 Xanthobacteraceae bacterium | reverse complement strand
ACCCAAACGACCGTGCCGGCGGCAAACGCAATGCCGCCGAGGAATGCACGTGAATTCATGTAGACCTCCAGCCTCTTTCCCGACACGTGTCTCCCGACACGCATTTCCGGCACTTGTCCTGCTCTTGCCCCTCGCCCCCCCGGGGCAAATCGTCGGCGTTATCAAGCCGACGCTCTTGGACAAAGCATGGTCGAGCGATGGCTGGAAAATGGCTCGCGCATTTTCGCGCGCGCTCTACGCGCAAATTGTTCCGCGCGACGGATTTTTGCCGCCAGCGCTTCACAATCGCCGCAGATTTCGTTCGTCGTTTTGGCTGGAGTGCTTTGGCGGGCGCGAATAAGGCCGAATAGTGAGTGGCGAGCAGCGAATTGGGACTTCGGTTGCGCTATTCGCTATTCGCTATTCGCCATTTGCCTTCATTCGCTGATCGGTTAATCAGCGCGACGCAATCTCGGCGCTGTAGCTGTCGGGCGCAAAGCCCACCAGCAGTTTGCCGCGGCCGAGATCGAGCACCGGCCGCTTGATCATCGACGGCTGCGCCAGCATCAGCGCCATCGCTTTCTTCGCATCGAGGCCATTCTTTTCTTTGTCAGGCAATTTGCGAAATGTGGTGCCGGCGCGATTAAGCAAGACTTCCCAACCGACTTTCTTGCACCATTGTTCGAGCTGCGCGCGGTCGATGCCGGCGGTTTTGTAGTCGTGAAAAGCATAATCGACGCCACGCTTGTCGAGCCAAGCGCGCGCCTTCTTCATCGTGTCGCAGTTCTTGATGCCGTAAATCGTGAGGGGCACGGTTTACCTTAGCTGAGAGGGTTTCAATTCAGGATATTTTGCAACAATTGGATGTATGATCTCGAATAGCATGGCTCCCATAGACTTTCCGATCATTCGTCGGTATTCATTAAATTCATCTTCGGTACACAACGGCCGAATTTCTGTCAGAACAGCATCCTGCTCTGCGGCGTTTCTTGTGACAACTTCCAATATCATCTGAGCTGCGTCGCGTGACATCCTCTTGTCCTCCACGACCTCACTCCCACTCGATGGTCCCCGGCGGCTTGCTGGTCACGTCATAGACCACGCGATTGACGCCCTTCACCTCATTGACGATGCGGGTCGCCACCGCGCCGATGAAATCCATCTCGAAGGGATAGAAATCCGCCGTCATGCCGTCGGTCGAGGTGACCGCGCGCAGGCCGACTACGTAATCGTAAGTGCGGAAATCGCCCATCACCCCGACGGTGCGCACCGGCAACAGCACCGCGAAAGCCTGCCAGATGTCGTCGTACAGGCCGGCGCGGCGGATTTCCTCGATGAAAACGTCGTCGGCGAGCCGCAAAATGTCGAGCTTCTCGCGGGTGATCGCGCCGGGACAGCGGATCGCGAGACCCGGACCGGGGAAAGGATGCCGGCCGACGAAAGCCTCGGGCAGGCCGAGCTCGCGGCCGAGCGCGCGGACCTCGTCCTTGAACAATTCACGCAGCGGCTCGACCAGTTTCATGTTCATGCGCGCCGGCAAGCCGCCGACATTATGGTGCGACTTGATCGTGACCGACGGCCCGCCGGTGAATGAGACGCTTTCGATCACGTCGGGATAGAGCGTGCCCTGCGCCAGAAATTCCGCCACTCCTTTCCCATCGTGCGCGATCTTCTTCGCTTCGGCCTCGAAAACGTCGATGAACAATTTGCCGATGGTCTTGCGTTTTTGTTCGGGCTCCTCGACCCCTTCGAGCGCTTTGAGAAAAGTGTCCTCGGCGTGAACATGAAGGAGCGGAATATTGTAATGGTCGCGGAACAGCGCGACGACGCGCTCGCCTTCGCCCAATCGCAGAAGCCCGTGATCGACGAACACGCAGGTCAGCCGGTCGGCAATCGCTTCATGGATGAGCACCGCGGTGACGGCGGAATCGACGCCGCCGGACAGCCCACAGATCACCCTCGACTTGCCAACTTGGCGGCGGATCTTTTCAATCGCCTCGTCCTTGAAGGCGCGCATGGTCCAATCACCGGTACAGCCGCCGATCTTGCGCACGAAGTTGCGCAGGATCGCGGCGCCATGCGGCGTGTGCACGACTTCAAGATGAAACTGCGTGGCGTAAAACTTCCGCGCCTCGTCGGCGATCATGGCGATCGGCGCATTTGGCGAGGTGGCGATTGCGGTGAATCCCGGCGGCGGCTTGGTGACGCGATCGCCGTGACTCATCCACACCGGATAACGTTGACCGATCTCCCAGACGCCCTCGATCAGCGGCGAGGCTTTTTGAATTTCAATTTCGGCGCGGCCAAATTCGCGATGATGCCCACCTTCGACCACGCCGCCGAGCTGCTGCGCCATCGCCTGCTCGCCGTAACAGATGCCGAGCACCGGCACGCCGGCCTGGTAAACAGCCGCCGGCGCGAGTGGCGCGTCCTTATCGAGCACCGAAGCGGGCCCACCCGAGAGAATGATTCCCTTCGGCTTGAGTGCGCGGAGCGCGGCCTCGGCCTTCTGAAACGGTGCGATTTCGCAATAGACCTTCTCTTCGCGCACGCGCCGGGCGATGAGCTGGGTCACCTGCGAGCCGAAATCGACGATGAGAATCTTGTCGTGGGACGCCATAGCGGGTTCTAAGGCAAGTGCCCTGGACTGTCGATAACTTATGCGAGAAGTCATGACATAAGCAGGCTTAGCATCAAGAAGACCGCTGACGCTGCAACAGACTGACGAAAAACCCGTCCGTCTCGGTGCGCCGCGGCGTCATGAGTAGGCCCTCGGTGGAGGTAAGCACCGCGCGCTGGAAAAGATAGGCGCGCTCGCCCAAGACCTTCACTACATCGGCCGGCTTTTCCACGGAAAATTCCGGGTGGCGCACCATGAATGCCCCGACACGGTCGCCGTTCTCCTCGGCGAGGACCGAGCAGGTGACATAGGCAATCCGCCCGCCCGGCTTGACCAGGGCCGCGGCCCGCTCAAGCACCGCCTCCTGTTCCTTGATGCGCACCGCCAGCGGACCCGGACGGACGCGCCATTTCGCATCCGGGTTGCGCCGCCAAGCGCCGGTGCCGGTGCATGGCGCGTCGATCATCACGAGATCGGCGCGGCCGTTGAGGTCAGCGAGAACATCGACGTCGTTATCTGCGCCAACCTTTGTCGCCCGAGCGCCACTGGGCGTGCGGACTTGAGGGGTGCGGATTTGAGGCGTGCGAACTTGGACATTGCGCACGCCGGCGCGCCCAAGCCGTGCATGGATCGGCGCCAGACGGCGCTTGTCGAGATCGGTGGCATAGATTTGGCCGCGGTTTTCCATCACGGCGGCAAGGGCGAGAGTCTTGCCGCCGGCGCCGGCGCAAAGATCGACCACGTGTTCGCCAGGTTTTGCACGTGCCAGAAGAGCGGCGAGCTGCGATCCTTCGTCCTGAATTTCGATCTGACCTTTCAGAAAAATCGGTTCGGCATGGATGGCCGGACTTTTGGCCTCGGCCGCAAGCCGGATGCGCATGCCAATCGGCGACCAGCGCGTCGGCTCGGCTTTGAGATGTTCAAGCTTCGTAAGCGCCTCATCACGTTCAGCGGCGAGCGTATTGACGCGCAAGTCGAGCGGGGCACGGCTTGCAAGTGCGGCGCCTTCCGCCGCGCGCTCATCCCCGAACACGCGCGCCAAATGCGCATCGAGCCATTCCGGGTAATCGCCTTCGACATGCGCGGGTGCACCGGCCAGCGAACTGGCGGCGAGCGCCGCAGTTTCCATC
>JBASAH010000082.1:0-4242 GCA_049650505.1 Xanthobacteraceae bacterium | reverse complement strand
CGCAGCCCACACCGCGGGCCGATAACGCGTCTGCTCGAAGATGAACGGTGGCTGGCAACGTGTCTGCTGCTGCCGACCGTGATCCTGCTCGGCCTGTTCATCGCCCATCCGTTTGTCAACGGCATCCTGTTGTCGGTAACCGATACCAAGGTCGGGGTGCCCGGCCACTTCGTCGGCCTCGATAATTTCGTCAAGATCTGGCACGACGACATCTTCCAGGTCGCGGTCTACAACACCTGCCTCTATACGTTTGTCACGACAGTCTTCAAACTGGCGCTCGGACTGTGGCTGGCCTTGCTGCTCAACCGGCATTTCCGGGGCAAGGCGTTCATGCGCGCCTTTATACTTCTGCCGTTCATCATACCGACCGTGCTGTCGACCTTCGCCTGGAAATGGATGTTCGATCCGACCTTCAGCGTTATCAACTGGTCGCTGTTTCAGGTTGGCCTCATTCACAGCCGGATCAACTGGCTTGGCGATCCCGATCTCGCGTTGATTTCGGTGATCATCGTCAATGTGTGGCGCGGCGTGCCGTTCTTTGCGATCAGCCTGCTCGCCGGACTGCAAACCATCAATCCCGAACTGGAAGAGGCCGCTGCGATTGACGGCGCGCGTCCTTGGCAGCGTTTCTGGCATGTTACGTGGCCGCTATTGCTGCCAGTGACAATGGTCGTGGTGTTGTTTTCGGTGATTCAGACATTCGCAGACTTCCAGCTCGTCTATGTGCTGACCGGTGGTGGTCCGGCCAATGCCACGCAGCTCTTTGCCACCTATGCCTATCAGATTGGCGTCGGCACTGGTCTGTTGAGCGAAGGCGCGGCGGTCTCGCTCGCCATGTTCCCGTTCCTGCTCATCGTCGTGGTGGTGCAACTTCTCTACATCCGCCGAGTTGAGGTGCACTGAACTATGATTGAAGGGGCAAAGTGGCGCCGCTGGGTCTACTTCTATATTCCGCTGGGCGGATTCGTCTTCTGGCTGCTGTTCCCATTCTACTGGATGTTGGTGACGTCGATCCGGCCGGATCGCGAACTCTATCGTCCGTGGACCGCTGCTAACTACACGCCGTTCTGGACCGCGCATCCGACGCTCGTCCATATCACCGACCTGTTGACCGAAACGTTGTTCAACAGGTGGATGCTAAACACTCTGTTCATCGCCATCGTTTCAACGCTGATTTCGCTGTTCTGCGGTGTCTTTGCCGGTTACGCGCTTTCGCGCCTGAAATTCCCTTTCGCCGGCAGCCTGGGCACTGGTATCTTCATCACCTATCTCGTGCCGCAGACGCTGCTGTTTATTCCGCTTGCGGACATCATTCGTAACTTTCACCTGGGCGACACGCCCTGGGCGCTGATTCTTACGTACCCGACTTTTCTTATTCCGTTCTGCACTTGGCTGCTGATGGGCTACTTCAAAGCGATCCCGCGGGAGCTTGAAGAGTGCGCCAGGATCGACGGCGCGACACGTTGGAAAGCGATGATATACATCATCATCCCGGTCGCGGTTCCAGGAATCATGTCGGCCGGCATTTTCGCTTTCACGCTGTCGTGGAACGAATTCATCTACGCGCTCGTCTTTCTCTCTTCGGCCGAGCAAAAGACGGTTTCGGTCGGCGTTACTTCCGAACTCGTGCGCGGCGATGTGTTCTATTGGGGGCAATTGATGGCCGGCGCGCTGCTCGGTTCGATTCCGGTGGCCTTCATCTATTCTTTCTTTGTCGAGCATTACGTCGCCGGCCTCACCGGCTCAGTAAAGGGATGAGGCGATGGCGCGCGTCCTAATCCGCAATCTGAATAAGATGTATGACGACTCTCACGCCGTCAAAGACGTGAACCTTGAGATCCGCGACAAGGAATTCCTCGTGTTGGTCGGACCGTCCGGTTGCGGCAAGACCACCACGCTGCGCATGGTGGCCGGCCTGGAAACGATCACCTCGGGTCAGGTGTTGATCGGCGACACGGTGGTGAACGACCTGGCGCCGATGGACCGCGATATCGCCATGGTGTTCCAGAACTACGCGCTCTATCCGCATATGAGCGTCTACGACAACATGGCGTTCGGCCTGAAAATGCGGAAAGTCGAGCGGGCGGAAATCCGCAAGCGCGTCCAGGACGCGGCCGATATCCTCGGCATTCGCGATTATCTGGCGCGCAAGCCCCGCCAGCTTTCCGGCGGACAGCGCCAGCGCGTCGCGCTTGGCCGCGCCATCGTCCGCCATCCGCAAGTGTTTTTGTTCGACGAACCGCTCTCCAATCTGGATGCAAAGCTCCGCGTGCAGATGCGCGTCGAGCTGAAGAAGCTGCACAGCCGGCTTAACACCACCGCGATCTATGTCACCCATGACCAAGTGGAGGCGATGACGCTCGGCGATCGTGTTGTGGTGATGCGCGGCGGCCTGGTGCAGCAGGTCGGCGAACCGCTCGAACTTTACAATACCCCGGTCAACCGCTTTGTCGCCGGCTTCATCGGTTCGCCGGCGATGAATTTCGCCCCGGTCCGGGTGAGCAACGGTAAAGATGGCTTGCGTGCGGACAACGCCGGCTTCGGCATCGATGTGCCCCCCGAAATCCGTCCGCGGCTTGCGCCTTATGCGGGCCGGGATGTGATCATGGGCGTTCGACCGGAAGACTTGCAACTCGCCAATGGCAGTTACCCGCCAGGACTTTGCTTCGATGCCATGGTTGAGGTGGTGGAGAGATTAGGCCCAGAGATTCTGCTCGACCTGCAGGTTGGCGAACAGAACATGGTTGCGGCAGTCGAACCAAATGTGCGCGCTAAGCGCGGCGATAAGCTGCGCTTCGCGCTGCGGCCGGAGCGGCTGCATTTCTTCGATACCGGCTCCGAAGCGGCGATCTGACCTCGCGGCGAAGGCCATCGCAGTGAAACGTGCGAGAGTGGGGCTGACAAAGTCGACGACTGCGTTGCCGCCTGATCCCATACCGGACCAATTGCGCAAGGCATTCCACGACGCCATGTGCCTCTATGCCGATTGGAACCCGGCGCTGCCTGAGCCGGAAGTGCAAATCGGCGGCAGTTCGCATGCAATTGGCGCGGTATGTGCGCTTGTCGAGAAATTCGACGATCGATTGCCCGAGGAAATATTCGAACGTCTGATGTTTTATATGCGCGAGATACGCTACACGCTGCTTCGGCAAAAACTCGTCGCCGGGCATTGTTATGCCGCAGCTGGGCGCTGTTTCTTAAGGTTGATCGAGGATCGCAAGCGGCACTTCCTGGTGCCTTGAGGATGTGAACGTCTGGTAGAGGAGAACGGCTATGGCTTTGCAGAAGTTCGTCATCGAGCGCGACATTCCCAAGGTCGGCACTTTCGAGCGGGAACAGTTGCGGCAAGCGGCGGCAAAATCGAACGATGTGCTGCGGCAACTCGGTCCCGACATTCAATGGGTCGAAAGTTATGTTGCCGATAATAAAACCTTCTGCGTCTATCTTGCCAAAGATGAGGCGATCATCCGCAAGCACGCCGAGATAAGCGGCTTTCCCGCCACAAAAATCACGGAAGTCAAAAGGATGATCGATCCGACCACTGCCGCATCGTGATCTCCCCAAATCGGCAACGCATGGTCGATCGTCGGCACGCGCGGGAAGCTGACAACTGAGGCGACGCCCCGAACCCCGCGTATTGGGAAATATTCCAGGCTTGGGTCCGAATTATCCTGCCGCGTCGCGTTGACGCGCCAATGTGCGCCGTGTCACGTTTTGCCGCCCGTTTCCGCTAGGCGGCCAAAAACAAACAATAGAAGCAGGGCCGAGGAGGAACCTACCCCAATGGCGGCCCGATCGACATGACGACTTCCCCGCTGCCGATAGCCGGCGCGACCGCCGGCGCGGCCACACCTTTACTGGAAATTGCACAGCTGACGATGCGCTTCGGCGGTATCGTCGCGCTTGAAAACGTCAGCTTCACGGTGAGCAAGGGTCGGATCGCGGGATTGATCGGGCCGAATGGCGCCGGCAAGACCACACTCTTCAACTGTCTGAGCAGGCTTTACCGCCCGGAGCGGGGCGACATCCGCTTGGACGGCAGATCGCTGCGCCAATGTGCCGCGTCGGATATCGCCGCGATCGGCATCGGCCGCACGTTCCAAAGCCCGGCGCTGTTTGCTTCCATGACGGCGCTCGACAACGTCAAGGTCGGCGGCCATGCGCGCGGCCGCAGTGGAGCGCTGCTCGACGCGGCGACCCTGCCTTCGGCCCGCCGTGAAGAGCGCGAGCTCGACGAAGCAG
>JBASAH010000081.1:0-10456 GCA_049650505.1 Xanthobacteraceae bacterium | reverse complement strand
CGCGCGAGGCGGCGCGCCGTTTTCTAGCCGGGATGATCGATGCCGAGGACCGCGAGCATGTCCTGCGCCTGATTGCACGTTCGGATTCGCTTGCTAACGGCTCGCGGGCGCGCAACGGCGCCCCATGACGCTCGCCGCCGACCCATCGCAAAAAACGGCGCATACGCCGGCGCCCAATCCCGCCGATGACGCGCCGCATCTTTTGGTCGTCGACGACGATCGACGCATTCGCGCGCTGCTGTCGCGCTTCCTGCGTGCCGAAGGCTATCGTGTCTCGACAGCCGAAACGGTGCAGGACGCCCGCGCCAAGCTTGAAGGGTTAAATTTCGACCTGCTCGTTCTCGATGTGATGATGCCGGGCGAGAGCGGCTTTGATTTCGCCCGCACGCTGCGGGTCTCATCGACCGTACCGATCTTGATGCTGACCGCGCGCGACGAGAAGGAAAGCCGGATCATGGGGCTGGAAATTGGCGCTGACGATTATCTCGCCAAGCCGTTCGAGCCCAGAGAATTGTCGCTGCGCGTCGCCAACATTCTCAAACGTGCGCGGCCGCCGCGAGCTCAACCGGTGGAATCGGTGCGGTTCGGCCAGTTCGTATTCCATGTTGCGCGCGGCGAGTTGCGCCGCGGCGACGAGGTGATCCGCTTGACCGACCGCGAGCGCGAGATGCTGCGAATATTGACGGCGAGCCCAGGCGAAACCGTGCCGCGCCAGGCGCTTGCCGGTAATGGCGGAGCGGTCAGCGAGCGCACCGTGGACGTGCAGGTCAATCGGCTTCGCCGCAAGATCGAGCGCGATCCCGCCAATCCGCTGATCGTGCAAACCGTGCGTGGCGTCGGTTATCGTTTGGTGCCGGCGACTTAAGCGGCGCCAATATGGTTGAGCGGCCACAACACTGAACAGGCCAACATTGAACAGGCCGACATTAAACAGACTATGACCAGTCTCGACGATGGCATCGGACGTCTGCGCAATGCCGCGGGACAATTGGCCGCCGCCGCCGGTGCTATAACGGGCGCGGCAAGTGCGCTCGTGGCGCCGATTACCGGACCCTGGGATCGGCTGAGCCGGGCCGTGAAATCGGTGATGCCGAAAGGGCTCTATGCCCGTTCGCTGTTGATCATCATCGTGCCGATGGTCGTGCTGCAGTCGGTGGTCGCGTTTCTGTTCATGGAGCGGCATTGGAATTTGGTAACGACTTATCTGTCGTCTGCGGTGACGCAGGAGATCGCCACTCTCATCGACGTTTATAAGACATTCCCGCAGGATGCCGATCACGCGCAGCTTCGGCGCATTGCACAGGATCGGCTGGGCCTCGTGGTGGATTTCCTGCCGGCAACGCAATTGCCGCCGCCCGGGCCGAAGCCGTTCTTCTCCCAGCTCGATGGCGCGCTTTCCGACCAGATCCGCAAGCAGATTGGCCTGCCGTTCTGGATCGATACCGTCGGGCGCTCGAACATCGTGGAGATTCGCGTCAAACTCGATGACGCGGTGATGCGTGTCTTCGCCAAGCGCGCGGATGTCTACGATCCGAATTCCTGGATCTTTCTTATTTGGATGGTCGCCACTTCCCTGGTAGTGCTCGCCATCGCGATCGCCTTCCTACGCAACCAGATTCGGCCCATTGTGCGGCTCGCCGACGCCGCCGAAGCGTTCGGCAAGGGCCGCGAAGCGTCGAACTTTCGCCCGCGCGGCGCGCGTGAAGTCCGGCGTGCCGCCGCCGCATTTCTGGAAATGAAAAGCCGCATCGAACGCGCTATCGAGCAGCGGACCACGATGCTTGCCGGCGTGTCGCATGACCTGCGCACAATCCTCACCCGCTTTAAGCTTGAACTGGCGCTCCTTGGCGATAGCCCGGAAATCGACGCCATCAAGAAGGACATCGACGAGATGGCGGGCATGCTCGAAGCCTACCTCGCCTTTGCCCGTGGCGACATGGGCGAGCAACCGGCGCCGACCGACATCGCCGCTTTATTGGAAGAGCTCAAACTCGACAGCGAGCGGCACGGCCATCGAGCGAGCGTAAACTTCCACGGCCAACCCGAGGTCACGGTGCGGCCGGCGGCGTTCAAACGCTGTCTCGCCAATCTCGTCAGCAATGCCTCGCGTTTTGCCTCGACCGTGGCGATCACCGGCCACCGCGATCATCGCTGGCTTAACGTGACGGTGGACGACGATGGACCCGGCATCCCATCGCAATTGCGCGAAGACGTGTTCAAGCCGTTCCTGCGCCTCGACGACGCGCGCAACCAGGACCAGGGCGGCACCGGCCTAGGCTTGGCAATTGCCCGCGACATCGCGCGCTCCCACGGCGGCGAGATAACGCTCGGCGACAGTTCGCTCGGCGGCTTGCGGGCGACGGTGCGCGTGCCGGTGTAGATCGACCCTTGAAAGCGTCGGCAACTGCTCGATTGAGTAGCCGGCATCTTCTACACTTGTTCAACGTACCCAAATCCGCGAGGCATCACCATGATACGCGCGCGCAGAGAATTTCTCCGTCTTACCTCAGCAGCCGCGATTGGTGGTGTCTTCGGCACGCTGTCTCACTCCGCCGCCGCGCTCGATTATCCGACGCGACCGGTGCGCGTGATCGTGCCATTCGCGCCGGGCGGTCCGACCGACGTTTTCGCCCGCCTTTTGGCGCAACAGCTCTCGGAGCAAATGAAGACGCAATTCTACGTCGAGAATCTGGCTGGCGCTGGCGGCAATATCGGCACCGGACGCGCGGCGGAGGCCTCGGCCGACGGCTATACGCTGTTGGTCGACGGCGCGAACCTGGTGGTCAATCCTGAACTCTACAAGCAGGTGCCCTATGATCCGATCAAGGACTTCGCACCGATCACGATCGCGGTGGTCTCGCCGGTAATTCTGACCGTGCATCCGTCGCTGCCAGTCCAATCAGTCAAAGAGCTGGTCGAGCTGATCAAGGCCAATCCCGCGAAATACAGCTACGCATCGCCGGGCGTCGGAACGCCGCCGCATCTGGTCGGCGAATTGTTTCGCCTGACGCTTAAGCTCGACTTGGTGCATGTGCCGTTCAATGGTGGCGGTCCGGCGATCGGATCGGCAGTCGCCGGCCATACGCCCATTTCCTTTGGCGCCATGGCGCCGGCGGTGCCGCTGGTCAAGGCCGGCTCGCTACGCGCGCTTGCGGTCAGCACCAAGACACGCTCGCAGGCGCTGCCGGACGTGCCTACGATGGCGGAGCAGGGCTATCCCGAAATCGAAGGTGAAACGTGGTTCACGCTGGTGGCGCCAGCACGCACGCCCAAGGACATTATTGCGCTGCTCTTTCGCGAAACCAGCAAGGCGGTGGCCGCGCCCATCGTAAAGGAGCGCCTGGCTAGTCTCGGCTACGAGCCGGTCGGCAGCACGCCCGAAGAATGCGACGCGCAATTCAAGACCGAAATGGCGAAATGGACGAGGGTCATCCGCGACGCCGGTATTAAAGGCGAATAGGTCTTTAATCCGATTGTTAGCACGCTAAAGGGAAATGGTTTTTGAGTTCAATCACCATTTCGCTTTAGATTGTCGTTTGAGCATGATCTTTTCCGAAAACCGGAGTCCACTTTTCGGGATCATGCTTTAGGCGGGACTTGAATAGCCCCGGGGGCCTCGCCATCTCGAAAGCGGCTAATTTCCAATTTGCCGGGGGACAGCGCCGTGGCTACCGCGGAAGCCAACAACGTCACGCAGTCGGAAAGCCGCCCGTTCGAGGCGGACGTCGCCAAGCTTTTGCACCTGATGGTGCACTCCGTTTATTCCGACAAGTCGGTATTCTTACGCGAACTGATCGCCAATGCCGCGGATGCCTGCGAGCGGTTGCGCTACGAGGCCATCGCCGCGCCGGCGCTCCTTGGCGACGATTCCAAGCCCCGGATTACCGTCGCACTCGACGCCACCGCCCGGCAGCTCGCGGTCGAGGACAACGGCATCGGCATGGATCGCCAGGAGCTTATCGATGCCCTCGGCACTATTGCGCGATCGGGCACCAAGGCATTTCTCGATCGCATCGACGCCGGCCCCGGCGGCCAAGCCGGGCAGGGCGGAGAAGGGGCCGAAGGTCAGGCGCTGATTGGCCGCTTCGGCGTCGGTTTCTATTCGGCGTTCATGGTCGCCGAACGCGTCGAAGTAATTTCGCAACGTGCCGGTTCGGATGCGGCGTGGCTGTGGTCGTCCGACGGCAAAGGCGATTTCTCGATCACACCGGCCGCCGGCGCCGTAGCGCCGTGCCGCGGTACCCGCGTCGTTCTACACCTCTTGGAAGAGGCAAAAGATTACACCGACCGCGCGACCGTGGAGCAATTGATCAGGGCGCAATCCGGCCACGTGCCGGTCCCGATCGCAATCACCGAGAAGCCGGGCGCCGCGCCCGTTGAGATTACCGATGGCGCCGCGCTGTGGGCTAAACCGAAATCGGAGATCACGCCGGCCGATTACACCGACTTCTACCGCAGCGTCGCAGTCGCCTTTGACGAGCCGGCGCTGACGATTCACTTCCGGGCCGAAGGTCGGCAGGACTATACCGCGCTGTTGTTCATTCCAAGCTCGCGACCGTTCGATTTGTTCGATCCCGACCGCGCCGGCCGCACCAAGCTCTACGTCAAGCGGGTGTTCATAACCGATGATGCGGAAATATTACCGCGCTATCTACGGTTCGCACGTGGCGTCGTCGACAGCGCCGACCTGCCGCTTAATGTTTCGCGCGAGAAAATCCAGGAAAGTCCGCTCCTTGCCGCGATCAAAAAGGGCGTAACGAATCGGATCTTCGCCGAGCTGGAGCGGCTTGCCGACAAGGAACCGCAGACTTACGCGAAGATCTGGGACGTATTCGGCGCGGTGCTCAAGGAAGGCATCTACGAAGATTTCGAGCGCCGCGAGGCGCTGTTAAAACTCGCCCGCTTTAAGACCACCGCGTCCGACGATTGGCGCGGCCTGAAGGACTATGTTGCGGCGCTGCGCCCCAATCAAACGGCGATCTACTATATTGCCGGCGACGATCTGGCGCGGCTCAAATCCTCGCCGCATCTGGAAGGTTTCCGGGCCCGCGGCATCGAAGTGTTGTTGCTCGCCGATCCAGTCGACACGTTCTGGGTGGTGCCGAATGCCGGTTTTGACGGCAAGCCGTTCAAGTCGGTGACCCAAGGCGCCGCCGATCTCGCACTCATTGCTCGCCTGGACGCCTCACAGGCGGCCGCCGCTAATATCGCCGAGCCGGTCAAAGACTTTCTCGCCTTCATCAAAGCGACCCTCGGCGATGCGGTGGCGGAAGTGCGCGCCTCGGAACGGCTGACCGACAGCGCCGTTTGTCTGGTTGCGTCGGAGCAGGGACCAGATCGCGCGCTTGAGCGGCTCCTCGCCGGTGCCGGCCGGCTGACATCGGCCTCAAAACCAGTACTCGAAGTCAACCCGCAGCACGAATTGATCACGGCCCTTGCGTCGCTTGGTGAAACCGACCGCTCGTTTAAGGAGGACGCCGCGCACATTCTGTACGAGGAGGCCCGGCTGTTGGACGGCGATCGCCCCGCGGATGCGCGAGCGTTCTCCGATCGGCTCGGCCGCGTGCTCAAACGCGGCTTGCGCGAGACGCCATAAGGCCGGTACTTCCGGCGTTTGCTAATGACGCGGCAGAGCCAAAGTCATTTTTGAGGCGGCGGCCTCGAACTACAAGTATTGTTCGATCGGGTCATCGCCGACAGTTACGTAAATCAGCGCTCCATCCTCGAGCCGCCGGACGAGCTGGTTGTTTTCGAGCGGATCGACGGTGATGCAACCGTTGCTCCTCCCCAGGACGCCGTTGTTTTTGGCGCGAAAAGCAGCGGTGGTGTACCAGTTCGGGTGAAGGATCCATTTAAATGGAGGAGTGTGGTTGATGTAGCTGTTGTAAAAGGTGATACCTTCCAGCACCACAACGATCATGTTTGAATAAACGGTGCCGTCGTACCGATCCACAATCGTCTTGTAATGATCCATCACCTCGGAATGAGCCGTCTTAAGCGGGCCTAGTGGCACCATGTCCAAATGTGTCTGGAAGCCTTTAAATTTGACGGCTCTCGCGGTCGGGCCATTGTCTCTTCCGTGAGCCGCGTAGTGGGCGGTGACTAGACCTGACTTCAAATCCAAAACGTAGAATCTCTTCGTCGCCGATGGCTGTGAAATGTCAAAGACCGCGAGCGCGTCTTTTTTTGGAAAAATCGGCTGGCGGGAGATCTGGATGGCGCGCTGAACCGCGGCCATGGGGGCGCCGAGAGCCTGGGCTTGTTGCAAAAGGGAATCGAGATCGTTTGCCAGGTCGCCGGGCTTGTCACCAAGCTTGGTGACTCTCAGCGAGCCGATGGCCGGCGTTGCCGTCTGTTGCGCGCGTACGGCAAGTGGCGACGCGGTCGCCGCTGCGCTGCCGAGAAGCCTGATAAAGCGGCGTCGCGTCGATTGATCGAATAGCATTCGGTGCGCCCCTCGCGAGAAATTGACCGCCTTTTCTCCAGTAAATGTCATAGGCGCGATCGCAGGCGACGATCATCAAATGCGTGAAGTTGCTTGGCAAGTAAACCGATGCGGCAAGCCCCACCATCATGGCGAACCCGCCCGGGCCCAGTCATGTAGGCTGATGATCGGTCATCCAGCCCTTTCGCGACTGTCTTGAAACTACTCGGCCGGCGTCGAGACGCGTTGTGCGGCGAGCGCGGGCGGCACTTCGCCGCTCACGACGTTTTCAGCGGCCGGTTCGAGATCGGCTTTGGCGCCGCGCAGCCGGAAGTAGATTTGCGATCCGATCAGCAACGCGCATAGCCCGACAAACACGGCGCTGATCGGTCGCTCGACGAACACGAAGATATCGCCGCGCGAAATCAGCATGGCGCGGCGGAAGTTTTCTTCGAACCGCGGCCCGAGGACGAAGCCGAGCAGGATCGGCGCAGGATGAAAGCCAAGCCGCAGCAAGACGTAGCCGAACAAGCCGATCACGGCCACTTCGCCGACCTGGAAGAAGTCGTTGTTGGCGGCATAGACGCCAATGCAGACGAAGAACATCGCGCTCGGGTAAAGGAAGCAATACGGGATCGCCAGCATCTTCACCCAGATGCCGATTAGCGGCACGTTGAGCAGGACCAGCATGATGTTGCCGATCCAGAAACTCGCCACCAAGCCCCAGAAAATATCCGGATGCTGCGTGATCAGCTGCGGGCCGGGCACGATGCCTTGGATCATCAAGGCGCCAAGAAGAAGCGCCATCACCGCGTCGCCGGGGATGCCCAGGCTCATGGTCGGGATGAAATCGCCTTGCACCGAGGAGTGCGTCGAAGCCTCCGGGCACACCACGCCTTCGATCAGGCCGGTGCCGAATTTTTCCGGATGTTTCGAAATCTTCTTTTCCGTCGCATAGGCAACGAACGAGGCGATCGTCGGACCGGTCCCGGGAATGAGCGCGCAGAGGCTGCCGACGATGGTGCCGCGCCACATCGGGAAGAACGCCCGCTTCATATCGGCCTTGGTCGGACGCATGTCCTTGATGCCGACATTGGTGTACTTGGTATTGATTGGGGCGACCTGATTGACGCTGTTCATGAACTCGGCGATGCCGAACAAGCCGAGCGCCAGGGCGATCAGTTCGATGCCGTCGTCCAGCTCGGTCATGCTGAAGGTGTAGCGCTCCGAGCCGGTTTCCAGATCGGTGCCGACCGAGCCGAGGAACAAGCCAACCACGGTCATGGCGACGCCCTTGATGGGCGAACCGCGCGCCAGGGTCGAGCCGGCGAGTAGCCCCAACAACATTAGTGAACAAACCTCGGCAGGGCCAAATTGCAGTGCCGCTCTAACGAGAAGCGGCGACAGGAAGATCATTTCGGTGATCCCCCAGGAGGCGCCCACAAAGGAAGCAAAGACAGTGAGCCCTAGCGCTACGCCGCCGCGCCCCTGTTTGGTCATTGGGAAGCCGTCGAGACAGGTCACCGCATGCGGCGGATGGCATGGCAAGTTCAGAAGGATCGAGCAGATTGCTCCGCCATATTGTGCGCCATACATGACGCCACCCAGCATTAGGATGGCGCCGACCGGCTTCATGCCGAAGGTCAGCGGCAGCAGTATCGAAATCGTGGCGAGCGGTCCCATGCCGGGAAGCACGCCGACCATGTTGCCGACCAGCACGCCAACGAAGCACCACATGAGATTATGCGGCTCGAAGGCAACGCCGAACCCGTACCAAAGACCGCTAAGCGCAGCTTCAATCACAGTTCGCCCCTAAACGTCAGTATCGGCATCGGTACTTGGAGGAAGTAGGAAAACAGCGTCACGCCAAAGACGGTTACGACCGCTGCCAGGATGATTGTGCCCTTCCAGGTCGCCGTTTTATCGCCGAGCGCGGCAATAAAGACGCAGGCGAATGTTCCCGGTAACATGCCGAAATAACGCCCGAAAAAGATAAACGCGACCGGGCTCATGAGGATGCAGAACCAAGCCCACCATTGCGGATGTTCCGGTAAGATACTCTCGCCAACGCCATGGCCGTGGATGTCGGCGTCGCCGTCACCCGACAGGCTTGCGGCGGCAATGGTAATGCCAAGCAGCATCAGAAGGATGCCAAGGGACGTCGGCAAAAAGCCCGGTCCCATATGCATGAGAGTACCGCCGCGGTAGGTGGAGCCCTTCAGCGTGATGCCGAGGCCCAGCAATAGCATCAAGCCGCCCGCGTAAAAGTCACGCTTGCCGATCAGCTCGCGAAGGCTGCTGGACAACCGCAATGTTTCCTCCCGGCCGCCTTCGGGGATTGGCCTGGGTTCGCCCCGGACATTCAAAACCAGCAACTACATTAATTGCAGAGATGTTCCCCAGCGACGCGGTGTCGCGGGTCTTCCCCTTGGTGGCCCTTTGCCGCGCAATGCCGGTCAGAGCTTCGTTTATTGGTTCCAGACGATATAGGCGGCCGTAGAACCGTGCAACTCCCCTGCATTATGACGGGAATCATGCTGGTGTTGGAAGGTGTTGCGCGGATTTTCTAATCGTCCTGCCGCCTAATTCTGCCGATCCACTAACGGTGCGAACAGGTCCGGGCTATCGTTTCTAACATTGCCGACTCGCCGATCGACTGGCCAAAAGGCCATGGCGCCGCCTGGATAGGGACAGAGCAGGGTTTTAAGCGCGCATTCTGCCACCGCCTTTTCCCCAAGCCACTCCGCCCAGCGGTCGGGAGGAACCACAACTGGCATGCGATCGTGCAGAGGCGCCAGTATGTCGTTAGCCTTCGTGGTGATAATGGCGAAGGATTTGATGATCTCGCCCGCCGGCGTGCGCCAATAATCCCATAGGCCGGCAAGCGTCATCGGCCCGCGATTGGCGAGCGCGATTGCAAACGGCTGCCTGTCGCAATCGCGCCACTCATAATAACCGTCGGCGACGGCAAGGCAGCGGCGGCCGGCCTGCCACGCGCCACGAAAGGCAGCGCGGGTGGCGAGACTTTCGGCGCGGGCGTTGAAGGTCGAATAGCCGATCTTGAGGTCGGCGGCCCAGGACGGCACGAGACCCCAGCGCATTAGGGTGAGGACGCGCCGGGCATTTTCGGAGATGACAACGGGAAGTTTTGAGGTCGGCGCTGCATTCCAGCGCGGTCGGTAATC
This sequence comes from Xanthobacteraceae bacterium, assembly GCA_049650505.1. GTDB lineage: Bacteria > Pseudomonadota > Alphaproteobacteria > Rhizobiales > Xanthobacteraceae > BOG-931. The sequence continues at coordinate 847 of JBASAH010000081.1, read as the reverse complement.
GCTAATTTCATCGAGATCGATTTTCAGGTCGAGTTTGATTTCCGAGACGTCGTCGGGAAGTTTGGCGCCGCCGCACATGAGATGCTCCTGGGGTGGTCTTCCGGGGATGGTTCTCTGGGGATGGTTCAATGGAAGTCGCGGCTGCGCAGCGGCAGCGTTTCGGGTTCGGGACGCGGGCCCCCCGAAAATTTCGGCGAGAAAAGGTCGCCGTCGCGCAACCACGGCAATTGCGCGGAAAGATCGATAAAGCTTTCCGCGACCACATGGATGACTAGACCCGCGCGCTGCAGCCGGCCGCGCACGGCCAGAAACCGCGATGTCATCACCGTGCGGCGGTTTCTTGCAAAGACCTTGGGCCAGACAATGATATTGGCGATGTCGGTCTCGTCTTCGAGCGTCATGAACACGACGCCTTTCGATGTGCCCGGCCGCTGCCGCACTAGGACGAGGCCCGCGACGGTTACTGTCGAGTCCTGCAGTAATGTGTCATCGCGGAGCTGCGCGTTGCGGATTGCGCCGAGCGCAGCAAGATGCTCGCGGAAGAATTGGACCGGATGTTGTTTCAGCGACAGCCCGGTCGTCACATAATCTTCGACGACGTGCTCGCACAGCGGCATAGCCGGCAGCGCGACATGCGGCTCCGGAAAAAAATCGTCACCGAGATGCGGCGTCAATAGCGGGAGCGTCTCGCCAGGTTTGCTGCCGCCAAATCTGCTGCCATCCTTTGGGCGGCGAATGCCGATCGTATCGAGCCGCCGCGCCGCCCATAATGCGGCGCGCCGATCGAGCCCCGATTCAATATTTGGCGCATGATCTTGTCGGCGAACCGGTTCCGACTTCGCCGGAT
>JBASAH010000080.1:0-10305 GCA_049650505.1 Xanthobacteraceae bacterium | reverse complement strand
CGTTCTTCGCCTTCAGCATCCAAAAGTGGAGCCAGTACACCGCCGAGATGCTAGTCCCCTTAATCAGCCATAGCCCCGTCGTCTTCTGGTTGCTCCCAGTCTTCGGCGTTCGGGGCACAGGCTACTTCCTCGGGACTACCGAAACGATCTTCGGCTCTCTCATCTTCCTTGGCTATTGGAGCCCGAGGCTTGGCGTTTTGGGCGCGCTTGGGGCGATCGTGACCTTCATCGGTACCACGAGCATTATTCCCTTCCTACCCGATGGCTGGGCCCACGAAGCTGGTGGATTTCCGATCATGACCTTGCCACTCGGTTTCCTGATGAAGGACGTCCTGTTCCTCGTCGCATCATTCTATCTGCTCAAGCAGGATTTGACGCGTGCGGCGCTGGAGATAACACGGAGCTGAGCGACCTGACGATTCAGACCGTGCATGCGACTGAGCTACAAGTTCTGAGTGTCGCGAGATGTCGCTTATTGGCCCTTAGCGGACATTCTGCGACTGCGGTCTAGAGTCCGCTTTCGGGGGTAAAGCGGGCATTGACCAACTGTTGCTCATCGACCTCGATTTATGAGTGCACGCCCTAATGCGCCCGCACCTGCCCGCGTCCGACGCGCCTGGACTTAACGCGGCGTCCCGCCGGATTTTCCTCGCTTTCGCTGGGTCTTAGCTGCGGCGACGCTCGCATTATCGCGTCAAGCCGCTGGAGCAACGGGCGGACGCCTTTGCTTGCGACTGCGTTGCGTCTGGCACGCGGAAAGTTGATTGGAAATTTTACCGTAATGAGCGGTCGTTGCTTCTCGTCGGTGACGTCCACTGTCCACCGGCGGAAATCGGAGGTGCGGTCAGCGAATCCGAAAATCATCATCACGCGATCAGCGAGCAGAAGCGCTCTCGCATGCGCAGCGGACAAATCGCTCAGATCCATATTGTCCGCGAAAACCTGATCCGGAGCGCACAGGTGAAAGTAAAATCGCGGCATGATCGCGCTTCCTTCGACAATGATGGGTAGTTACGCCAGTTTCACTATTCGGGCGGCATGGTGTGCAGGAACGTACGCACGCCCATTGGTTTTGCGAACAGAAAGCCCTGGATCAAATCGAATCCAAGCTCGCGCGCGGCGACAAAATCGGCGTGGGTCTCTACGCCGACCGCAACAGTGCGCGCGCCGAATTGACCAGCGACATCGACGATGTGCTGGCACAGCCTTCGTTTGGAGCGATCGTCGGCGCAGCCTGAGATCAATTCCCTGTCGACTTTTATTTCGACGAAGGGAAAGTCCCGCAATTCCGCGAGAGCAGCGCCTTCACCGCCGAGGCGATCGATCGAGATCGCGACCTTTTGCAACCTCGCTTGTTTGGCAAATGAACGTGCTACCGAAAGGTCGCGCGTGATGTCGCCGCCATCAACCTCGACGATGAGCCCGTCGAAAGCAGGATCGTCGGGCAGCTGATGACAGAGATATTCTACAGACGCGGGGTCGTCGAGGAACGAAATTGGAAGATTGATCGACATATCGAGCTGCCGCTGCTCGGCCCGGAAGTAACGCCAATCGGCGAGTGCCCGATCGATGACGAATTGCGACAGCGCCCGGAAATGGGGAGCGCGCGTGGCAGGCATGAAATTGGCAGGCTGGACAAGTCCCAGTTGCGGGTGCCGCATGCGAATGAGCGCTTCGGCGCCGCGCAAATCGAGGGCCTGGCCGCCAAGCTTGGGCTGGTACCACAATTCGAGCCAGCCAGCGCGCAGCGCTTGCGCGACATCGATTGCGCAAGCGGGCGGGTCGGCGCTCCAATTATCGGCCATATTGGCGCCGGCCATATTGTCGCGCCGGTTGGTGCCTGCTCCGGCGACAGATTCCGGCCCGTCGTCGTTTTTCGCGAGCAAGGAGAGGTTACGGCCGCCGCTGGCCTTCGGATTGACGCGGCTTGCGAACGCGGCCGATACTTGTTGCAACTTGCGGAACATCATGCGAACTCCGGCCACCTTGGCGTTCGCAGAGTTATTGGCCGAATTGTTCGCCGACAAGTTCGCGATGCGAAAGTAGTTAAGTGACAATCTCCGCGCGACAAAAAACTTAGAGGCGATTTCGTGAGCCTGCGATGAGCGATTTTCAACGACCGACCGAGCAAGTGCAGCGAACAGCGGGCTTTGTACGCGGCAATTTAGTGGCGACGCTGGTCAATCTTTGGCCTTACATTTGGCCGGCCGACCGGCGCGACCTCAAAGCGCGCGTGATTTTCGCGACCGTTCTCCTTTTTCTCGCCAAGCTCGCCACCGTTGCCGTGCCGTTCACTTTTAAATGGGCGACTGACGCGCTTGCCGCTCACGGCACTGCGCCGATAGCGCCGGACAATTGGCTCGCTTGGACGTTCACCGCGCCGATCGTGATGACGCTCGCCTATGGTGGGACGCGCATTCTGATGGGGCTCATCACCCAATGGCGCGACGGTATTTTCGCCAAGGTGGCGATGAATGCCGTACGGCGGCTGGCAATGCTCACATTCGAGCAAATGCATCTGCTCTCGCTGCGTTTTCATCTCGAGCGCAAGACCGGCGGATTAACGCGCGTTCTCGAACGTGGCCGCAACGCGATCGAGACGATTGTGCGTATGGTGCTGCTTCAGCTCGCACCGACGGTCGTCGAACTCGTCCTCATCGTCGCGGTGCTGCTCGTGCATTTCGACTGGCGCTACGTGGCCGTGATCGCTGCGACAGTCGCTGTTTATATGCTGTTCACCTATTACGCGACCGAGTGGCGCATCAACATTCGCCGCAAGATGAATGACAGCGACAGCGATGCCAATGCCAAGGCCATCGATTCATTGTTGAACTATGAAACCGTCAAATATTTTTCCGCCGAGGAGCGCGAGGCGAGGCGATACGATCGCTCGATGACGCGCTACGAGGACGCGAGCGTAAAGGCTTACGTTTCCCTTGCAGTGCTCAATGCCGGACAAGCGGTCATTTTTACGATTGGTCTCACGGCGGCGATGGCGTTGTGCGCCTTCGGCATCGAGAACGACACCAATACAGTCGGCGACTTCGTTATGATCAACGCGATGATGATCCAGCTCTACACGCCGCTAAATTTCATGGGCATGGTCTATCGTGAAATCAAGCAGGCCGTCATCGACATCGAGATCATGTTTTCGCTGTTGGAGCGCAAGCCGGAAATCACCGATAGTCCCAGCGCGCAACCGCTACAGGTGCGCGCCGGCGCCATCCGTTTTGAGAATGTGTCATTTGCCTACGAAGCGACGCGGCCGATCCTTGCCGATTTGAGCTTTGAGGTCGCCGCCGGCCGTACCGTCGCGATCGTTGGGCTATCCGGCGCCGGCAAATCGACGATTTCGCGGTTGCTGTTCCGCTTCTATGACGTCACTGGCGGCCGCATCCTGATCGACGATCAGGACATCCGCGATGTCACGCAGACCTCCTTGCGCGCCGCAATCGGCATGGTGCCGCAGGACACCGTGCTGTTTAACGATACGATTCGCTACAACATCCGTTATGGGCGCTGGGATGCAAGCGATCCGGAAGTCGAGGAGGCGGCGCGCCAAGCGCAAATCGACGGCTTCATTCGCCGAGCGCCGAAGGGCTATGAAACCGAAGTGGGCGAACGCGGATTAAAGCTTTCCGGCGGCGAGAAGCAGCGCGTCGCGATCGCCCGCACCATTCTTAAAGGACCGCCTATCCTGTTGCTCGACGAAGCAACCTCGGCGCTCGACAGCCACACCGAAAAAGATATCCAGGACGAACTCGACCGTGTCGCTGAGAACCGCACCACGCTTGTGATCGCACACCGGCTTTCGACCATCATCAATGCCGACGAGATCCTGGTGCTGGATCGTGGGGCAATCATCGAGCGCGGCACGCATCGCGAGTTGCTCGCCCTTGATGGCCTTTATGCCGGTATGTGGAACAGGCAACGCGAGGCGCAGCTGGCCCGCGATATATTGGCCGAAGTCGGCGACGACGGCGGCGCGCCCAATCGCAATCCTCCGCAATTGCCCGAGGAGGCTGAGCCACGGCCCGACCTGCTTCCAGCCGCGGACGCCGCCGAATGAGCACGTTGCGCGAGTAACTATGTGAGCACGCTATTGACGCCCGCCGTTCGACTGCACTCCTCGCAATGAAGCAAACAGAAATATACTAACTCAATGTCCTTTGCCGCCTCGATCCGCCAGCAACTAACGCCCATTCACCCGGAAGGTTATCCCTTCATCGGCGGTTTCGCCCTGGCCGCGCTTGTTCTGTTCTGGTTATGGTCACCGCTCGGTTGGATCGGTCTCATTGCGACGCTGTGGTGTATCTACTTTTTTCGCGATCCGCCGCGCGTCACTCCGTTGCGTGAGGGGATTGTGGTGGCACCGGCGGACGGCCGTGTATGTCAGGTCGTGAATGTGGCGCCGCCGCGGGAGCTCGACCTAGGCGAAGCACCGCTGCCGCGCATCTCGATCTTCATGAGCGTGTTCGATTGCCACATCAATCGCAGTCCGGTTGCGGGGCGCGTCGAACGCATCGTCTACCGTGCCGGCAAGTTCATCAGCGCTGATCTCGACAAAGCCAGCGAGGATAATGAGCGAAATGCATTCGTGATCGTCACCGATTCAGGACAACGCCTCGCCGTCGTGCAGATCGCCGGACTTATCGCCCGCCGGATCGTCTGTTTCGCGCGCGAATCCGATCTGCTCGGGGCGGGCCAACGGATTGGCATGATCCGCTTCGGCTCGCGAGTCGATGTCTATCTTCCGGTGGGCACGCGCGTGCTGGCTGGCGAAGGCCAGATTGCGATCGCGGGCGAGACCGTGCTCGCCGATCTTACCGCGCACGATGCGGAAACGGCATTCCACCGTGCGTAACCATCGTCGCGATTCTTTAGGGAACGCAGCGGCCGGACGTCAGTTTTAACGAAGCCGCGGTTTTCTCGTCCTTCTGCACGCGATTTTTCACAGCAGTGCTTGCGGGCAGCGAGAATCGACGCCACATGTATTGTTTGATGAGAATTATCCATGAGTAAAATCAATGCGGTCTGCGTTTACTGCGGATCGAGTGCAGGGACTGAACCCGCTTTCGGCGAGGCGGCCAGTCAATTTGGCAAGATTCTCGCCGAAAACGGCGTGCGACTTATCTATGGCGGCGGCTCGGTCGGCTTGATGGGCATACTCGCCGACGCCGTGGTAGCCCATGGCGGCAAGGCAACCGGAATCATTCCCGACTTTCTCACCCAGCGCGAGCGGCCGCGGCGGCTTGGTCAAGAGCTGATCGTCACCCGCGATATGCACGAGCGCAAAAGCACGATGTTCGACCGCGCCGACGCCTTTGTCGCCTTGCCAGGCGGAATCGGCACGCTCGAAGAACTGGTCGAGCAACTCACCTGGGCGCAGCTTGGCCGTCACCGCAAGCCGATTCTGATTGCCAATATCAAGGGCTATTGGGACCCGCTTCTCACGCTTGTCGCGCATATGCGCGAGCGCGATTTCGTGCCCGAGTCGCTTGCGGTCAATTTTTTGGTGGCCGAGCGCGTCGAAGATATTTTGCCGATTTTACGCGAGGCGGCGCGCGGTCGCGCCGAGGCGGAAAAGCCAATGGCAATTCCGGCCGAGCGGCTGTGATCTAGCCCCCCATCCTTCCCTCGCCCGCAAGCGGGGGAGATTAGGGGGGAATTTACTTCGCGGCCTCTTCGCGCAGGAACGTCACCGCTTCGATGCGGTTACCGTCTGGGTCGCGAACGAAGGCCGCGTAATAGCTGCTATGGTATTCCGTACGCAGGCCGGGCGCGCCATCAGACGTGCCGCCGGCCTTAAGCCCCGCGGCATGAAAATCCTCGACCGCCCGCGTATCGGTGGCGCGCAGGCAGATGTGTCCGCCGCTGTCCTCCTCGACGCGAGGCATTGAGGGGCGCCGGTTGATCCAGAATTCCGGATATGTCTTGCCGAAACCGATCGCCGCATTCGGCCATTCACGCATTTTCCGCATCCCAAGCGGCGCCAGCAACGCGGCATAGAACGGCTCGGCCTTGCGCAAATCGCGCACAGCAATGGAGACATGATCGATCATCCGAGCCCTACGCTCCCGCCTGCGCTACCATCATCACGCCGGCGCGCCGGATTTCATGAGCTTGTAGACGATGGAATCCATCAGTGCCTGGAAGGACGCGTCGATAATGTTGGCGGAAACGCCTACCGTTCTCCAGTGGTCGCCGGTCTCGTCGGTGCTTTCGATCAGAACCCGGGTGACGGCTTGTGTTCCGCCGTTGAGGATACGGACGCGATAATCGGTCAGTGTCAGTCCGGTGATGTAACTCTGGTATTTGCCGAGATCTTTGCGCAGCGCAAGGTCGAGTGCATTCACCGGCCCGATCCCTTCAGCCACCGAGATCAGCTCCTCGGCGCCGACTTTCAGCTTCACCACCGCTTGGCTCACGGTCACCCGCTGGCCCTTGGCATTATTACGCTGCTCGACATTGACGTCGAATTTCTCGACATCGAAATAATGCGGAACCTGACCGAGCATGCGCCGCGCCAGGAGTTCGAATGAAGCGTCGGCGGCCTCGTAGGCGTAGCCGACCGCTTCGCGTTCCTTGACTTCGTCAAGGAGCCGCGTCACCCGCGGATCGTTCTTGTCGAGCGACAGCCCGATCCGCTCCAGCTCCGCCAGCACGTTCGAGCGGCCGGCCTGATCGGATACGAGAAGCTTGCGCTTGTTGCCGATGAGTTCGGGCGCGACGTGCTCGTAAGTCTTTGGTTCTTTGACAATCGCCGAAGCATGAATGCCGGCTTTGGTGGCAAACGCGCTTTCGCCGACATAAGGCGCATGACGATCCGGCGCGCGATTGAGCAACTCATCGAGCCCATGGGAGATGCGAACGATCCGGCCGAGCGCTTCGTCGGAAACGCCGGTGTCGAATTTGCCGGCATATTCGGGCTTAAGCTTCAGCGTCGGGATGATCGATACGAGATTGGCGTTGCCGCAGCGCTCGCCCAGCCCGTTCAGCGTTCCTTGAATTTGACGGGCGCCGGCGCGAACCGCCGCAAAGCTATTCGCCACCGCCTGCTCGGTGTCGTTATGGGCATGGATGCCGACGCGATCGCCCGGAATGGCTTTGCAGACCTCGCCGACAATGCGTTCGACTTCGTGTGGCAACCCACCGCCATTGGTGTCGCACAGCACCACCCAGCGGGCGCCTTCGTCATGGGCTGCTTTGGCGCAGGCGAGCGCATAGCCCGGATTGGCCTTGTAGCCGTCAAAGAAATGTTCGCAGTCGAGCAGGACTTCACGCCCTTTTGCCTTCGCCGCCCGCACGCTGTCGCGAATCGAGGCGAGGTTTTCATCCTCGGTCGTCTCCAGCGCGACCCGTACGTGATAGTCCCAGGATTTTGCCACGAAGCAGATGGCGTCCGCCTGCGCGTCCAGCAGCGCCACCAATCCAGGATCGTTCGAAGCCGACCGCCCGGGACGCCGCGTCATGCCGAAGGCGGTGAGCCGCGCGCGCATCGGGCGTCGCTCGGCAAAAAAGCTCGTATCGGTCGGGTTGGCACCGGGGTAGCCGGCTTCGACATAATCGACGCCGAGCTCATCGAGCATACGCGCGATGGCGAGCTTGTCAGCCAGCGTGAAGTCGACGCCATTGGTCTGCGCACCGTCGCGCAATGTGGTGTCGAACAAATAGAGCCGCTCGCGCGCCATCTTGTCGGCCATGATGCTAACCGCGATAGAGACGATAGATAGTATAGAGTGAGACGACGACCGCCACGCCGATCACCGCATATTTTAGGATCAGATAATACAGCCAGTGTCGTGGAAACGGCGTGTCCGGACGTTTCATGAGGCCCTCCCCTGCTCGGTGAGCAGCTTTGTCATCGTCGTATTGGCGAGCCATTCGCCGCCGAGTGACACCGTATTGCGGCTTTGCGCCGAATATCCCCGCTTTTCGAAAAAGCCGCGCGCCGCATCGCTGGCATCGACGGTGATGTCCTTGGCTCCGCGCGCGCCGGCAAGCTTTTCCAGCGCGTCGCACAGCATCGCCCCTGCGCCCTGCCCGGCCGCGGCGGGATGGACATAGAGCATATCGATGCGCTTATTGTCGGCGAGCGAGGCAAAGCCGACCGCCGCACCGCCATAGGTCGCGACCAGCGTCAGCTCGTGCGCTAGCTTTACGCCGAATGCTTCCTCGTCGTCGGCGGCTGCGACCCAGGCTTCCTGCTGCGTCTCGCTATAGTCATCGGCGGCCAATTCCTCGATCGCGGCGCGGAAGATCTCGGCGAGCAATGGCACATCGGTCGGCAGCATCGGCCGCATCGCCAATTGCGGCAGCGGGCGCGGGTTCATCGCGCGATCTCCCAGGTAGTGCCGTCTTTGGTGTCCTTTACAACGACGCCCATTCTGGCGAGTTCGTCGCGGATACGGTCGGACTCGCCAAAATCTTTGACTTTCCGCGCCGCATTACGCGCGGCGATCAGCTCCGTTACCTTGTTTTCGTCAATGCTGATCGAGGCAGGCCGGAAGCCTGCCCATTCGGAAGCGGCTTCCTGCAATAAGCCGAGCAATTGCGCACTCGCTTTGAGCGAGCCAGCGGCTGCCTTGCTGCTTTTGGCTGCCTCGCCGCGCAATTCATGCAATGAAGCAATCGCCTTCGGACTGTTCAGATCGTCTGCCACCGCATCGAGCACATCCGCGCACAACAATCCCGGCGCCGCGTCGCCGGTCAGTTCATACCAAAGATCCAGTGTCCGCTGTGCCTCGCGCAAGCCGTGTGTCGTCCAGTTGAGCGGCTGACGATAATGCGTTTGCAGCATTGCCAGACGCACCGTCTCGCCGGGCCAGTCTTTTAGCAGATCGCGGATAGTGACGAAGTTGCCAAGCGTCTTCGCCATTTTCTCGCCTTCGACCTGAAGAAAACCATTGTGCACCCAGTAATTCGCCATCACCGGCGTATGAAAGACGCAGCGTGACTGTGCGATTTCGTTTTCATGATGCGGAAAGACAAGATCGATGCCGCCGCCGTGGATATCGAATGCCTCGCCGAGGTGCTTCCATGACATCGCCGAGCATTCGATATGCCAACCCGGCCTCCCCGGCGCGGCGATGCCGCACGGTGACGGCCAGGACGGCTCGCCCGGCTTCGACGGCTTCCACAACACGAGGTCCATCGGCGCGCGCTTATAGGGCGCCACTTCGACGCGAGCGCCGGCAATCATCTCGTCGAGCGGTCGCTTCGATAGCGCCCCGTAGTCCGGCATCGACGGCACGCTGAACAGCACGTGGTCGCCTTCGACATAGGCGTTACCGGATTTCACCAGCCGCTCGATCAGCGTGCGCATCTCGGCGATATGCTCGGTCGCCCGCGGCTCCACGCTTGGCGGCAGACAGCCGAGCGCCGCGACATCCTCGTGGAATTGCCGGTCGGTCTTTTCCGTGACCTTGCGGATCGCCTCGTTCAATGGCAGCGCCGGATATTCCTCCGCCGCGCGTGCGTTGATCTTGTCGTCGACGTCGGTGATGTTGCGGACATAGGTGACGTGCGCGCTGCCGTAGATATGCCGGAGCAGTCGGAACAGCACGTCGAAAACGATCACCGGTCGCGCATTGCCAATATGGGCGAAGTCGTAGACCGTCGGGCCGCAGACATACATGCGCACGTTCGCCGGATCGAGCGGCGTGAAGACGCGCTTCTCACGGGTCAGGGTATCGTAGAGCTTAAGCTCCATAACCAATCACCTGCGCGGCTCCGCGCTATTTGCAACCGTAGCTTTGAATATGGTGCGCACGCCCTGGCCTGCTGGCCGGGCGTGTCTTGCGTCTCGATGATGAGAATAAAGACGGCCGCAGCCAGCGTTTGACGCTAGCGAATAATCTTCCGGCAAATGCCGCAGGCGTGCCGACCGTTCATGCCGCGCACAATGGTCGAGGTGCCGCATGGCGTCAAGGTCCCCTCCTGTCGCCGGGTCTGCCGAACCGCGCCAGCCAAACTGGCTGTCAAACTCTCTGTTTGGATCGCGCCGCTTAAAGAAGCTTTACGGTCGCACCCATAGCGCCTCAATAAATCTCTATAAAATCAACCGCAGAAAACGCTGCTCAACCGTCTGAAATTCGTCGCGAATTGCCCCTAAACCCATTAAAAATCACTTAATCGGAATTTGCATCCAACGTTGATTGGACGTTGATTTGGAGGGCACTCGATATGGATCGCCGACCGCCACGTAAGCGCAATCTGACCGCGCTATTTGTTCAAAAGGTCAAGCCGGAGCGCCGACCGTTCAAGGTCTGGGACCTCAAACAAAGAGGACTGGTGCTGCAAGTG
>JBASAH010000079.1:0-3080 GCA_049650505.1 Xanthobacteraceae bacterium | reverse complement strand
CCCTTGAACCAGCCGAGGCATAGTTCATAGCCGCCCAAAACTCGTCGTCGGTAACCTTGAATTCATCGATGACAGCGAACAGATCGCCAACGATGCGACGCACGATCGCCTTCACACGCGCATCGCCGCCGGGTTGATCCTGTCCGCTGAGCTTGATCAGCAGAGCTTGCACTTCAGGGGTCTCTACGAGGCTCTTGGTCATGTCTATCTCCTTGGGCTGTGCTTGTTCAGCGCGTTGTGCGCTGTTCTCGGGGTTGAGACTAAGAATCGTCGCCGTGGATCGACGACGGATGACGGCAGAGAGCCGTCACCGCGATTTCCATGAAGGCATAGAGCGGGAGGCTGCTAACGATGTCGTGCAGTTCCTGCGGGTCAGCGACGTCGAAGATGCTGATGTTGGAATATTGACCGGCGATGCGCCAAATGTGCCGCCATTTGCCCTCTTTCTGCAGAGCTTGTGACCGCTCGCGCTCGACGCGCTTCAGTTCGTCCAGACGCGAGGTGTCGAAGTCAGGTGGGATGCGGACATTCATTCGAACATGGAACAGCATGATCATCCTCTCGCGGCTCGGGCGGCTGCGCCGCCAGAGAAGGACTTGGGAGCGCCGTCCCGCCGGAATAGCGCCACGCGGTCCATGTCGAGTTCGACGCCGAGACCCGGACCGTCGGGAACCTTGAGCGCGAAATCGGCATACCGAAGGGGTTCGGTGAGCACTTCCTCGGTGACGAGCAGCGGCCCGAAGAGCTCGGTCTCGAAGGCGAGCCCGGGGAAGGTCGAAAAGACGTGTGCGGAGGCGGCGGTGCCAACGCCTAACTCAAGCATAGTGCCGCCGTAGAGGGCGACGCCCGCGGCTTCGGCGATCGCCGCGACCTTGCATGCGGCGTACAGACCTCCCGACTGCTGGATCTTCACCGCGAACACGTCGGCTGCTGCCGACGCGGCGAAATCGAACGCGCTGTGCGGACCAGTCAGGGCCTCGTCCGCCATAATCGGCATGGCATAGGCCTGCGCAAGCCGCGCCATGGCCGGGCGGCTATGCGCGGGGACGGGCTGCTCGACGAGATCGCATCCCGCATCTTCAAGTCGCGCGATCGCCCTTGCGGCGGTCGCCTCGTCCCAGGCCTGATTGACATCGACGCGGATGCTCGCGCGATCCCCAAGCGCCTTCTTGATCGCGGCGACATGCATGACATCGTCGTCGACTGAGCGCTTTCCGATCTTGATTTTGAAAATGTTGTGCCTCCGTAAGTCGAGCATGCGCTCGGCCTCCGCGATGTCTTTGGCCGTGTTCCCGCTGGCGAGCGTCCAGGCGACCACGAGGCTGTCGCGCCGGCGGCCGCCGAGGAGTTCGGAAATGGGCACGCCGAGGCGCCGGCCCATGGCGTCAAGGAGCGCAGTCTCCACCGCGCATTTGGCAAAGTGGTTGCCGACAATGTTCTTTTCCAAAATCGCCATGATCGCCGCCGGGCGCGACGGGTCCGACTTGACCAGCAGCGGCGCAAAGTAGGTGTCTATCGCGAGCTTGATGCCTTCGGGGCTTTCCGGGCCATAGCTGAGGCCGCCGATCGTCGTCGCCTCGCCGGTTCCAATAATGTCGTCCGAGCAATGGATGCGAACGAAGACAGCCGTCTGCCGCATCATCGTCGCCATGGAGAGGACATGTGGACGTATGGTTGGCAGATCTACCAGGAAGGTATCGACGGACTCGATCGCGCGCATAGTCTGTCTCCTGCGCCGTACCCGCAGTGGGCAGCGAGGAAACAAGTACGCCTTGGCGAAGGCTTTGAGAAAGACTAAGTGGGTCTGATCCGATACCCTAGGGGTATGATGATGGACATCCGTCAGCTCCGGTATTTCCTCGCGGTCGCTGCCGAGCGCAATTTCAGCCGCGCCGCCGATCGCCTGAACATGGCTCAGCCGCCACTCAGCCGGCAGATTCAGCAACTGGAACTGGAAGTGGGCGCGCAGCTCTTCGACCGCGACATGAAGCCGATGGCGCTGACGGACGCGGGGCGCCTGTTCTACGAGCAGGCGATCCAGGTCACCCGTCGGATGGATGAAATGAAGGAGGCCATGCGTGTCTTCGTCAGTTCCAACCGGCCGCGCTTCGTCGTCGGCTTCGTGCCCTCGGTCCTCTATGCCCGACTGCCCGAAATCATTCGCGGCTTTCGCAGAGCCGCCCCGGAGGTCGACCTGACCCTGACCGAGATGATAACAATTGAGCAAATTGCTGCGTTAAAAGAGGGGCGGATCGATTTCGGATTTGGGCGGGTGCGCTTCGACGACCCGGCGATTGAGAGAGAGGTCCTGCGCGAGGAAGAACTCGTCGCTGCGCTTCCAATTGGCCATCGGCTGCTCTCGGGCGATCGACCTATCGATCTTGCCGATCTCTCCGACGAGGCGGTGATCATCTATCCGCGTGAGCCGCGGCCAAGCTATGCCGACCAGGTTCTATCGCTGCTGCGTGACCAGGGGGTCACGCCGGAGATCGTACACGAGGTGCGGGAGTTGCAGACCGCGCTTGGCCTGGTGGCGGCCGAAGATGGCGTCTGCATCGTCCCGGCCTCCGTCCATCTGCTGGCGCGACCCGACATCGTCTTTCGAAAACTTGCGCAACGCGCCGTTTCCCCGATCATCATTAGTCACCGCAAAAACGACTCGTCGCCGCATGTTGCCTCCATGATCGGCGTGATTGTAGCGCTGTACAAGGAGTGGGGATGGCCGCTGCCTGGGCGGTTTGCGCGATAAATCGGGTGCGACGCGCATGAGGGATTGGTCAATGACAGCGCCGTAACCAGTCGAGGCGCCGCGCCACCGCGGACATCGTGAGGCCGAGCGCGGAGTAGGTGCGGGTATAGTTGCGGAGCGTCCAAGGCGGTTGTCGGTAGGGGATCTAGATATGGCCGTTGGCGGCCTCGATGCTGCCATTCTCATTGGTCACGCCGGGATTGTTGCGGATGGCCTCCATGCCGCAGTGCTGGCACAAATCGTCGTAGCGCCCTGTGAAATCAAGCTGTAGTCGCGGACTTCGTAGGCACCCTCGTGGAGGGAGACCGCGTATTTCGGCTCTTCGATGGCC
>JBASAH010000078.1:0-2037 GCA_049650505.1 Xanthobacteraceae bacterium | reverse complement strand
GGACGGGGTGCCGCTACGGCCCGATCAGTTCCTCGCCGATACCTTTCCCCCCGGGCATGAGCTGGATATGCTCGACGCCGAGTACTTCCTGACCCATGGCGGCCAGCGGGGACCGCAGACGGCGATTCTGACGCCGGGACATTACCGCCTCAACACGTATCTCTGGGACCTCAGCATCTATAACGCCGTTGATGTCGCCGAAGGCTTCGTCGGCGTGGTCAAATCCAACGTCATAGACTCAGTGCATTTCGGCAATCTGGTCGTGGACAAGCCGAACTCCTGCCAACAAAAGATGGTGTGGACAAATGCGAGTGGCGAGGCCGTCGCCGCCAAGGAAGCAAAATCCGATGAAGGCAAGCTCACCGCCATCCTCGTGCCGGTTGGTTGCATCGGCATCTGGGAAAAAGCCCTGCAACCTGGCCGCTATTACGCCAATGAAGCGGCCTATAATATCACGATGATGAGCACTCGCGTGCAGACCTGGGAATTCAAGGGCGGCTATAAAAGACGCTACATCGATCTGAGCCTCGATCAGGCGGGGAATCTTACACAGGCGCAACGCTCGCAAGATGTTCCGGTCCCTCAAGGCTCGGCCGACCCGGCCATCACACCCTTTGTCGAGGGTTGGCTGGTGCCGCTCGAGCTCAGAGTTCTCGCTCAGGTTACCCCCGACAATGCCCCGTTTGTCGTCGCCTCGGTCGGCGGGCTGCCGGAAATCGAAAACAACATCATGGTCCCGACCATCCGATCGATCGTGCGCAACGTCGTTGGCGCGCAAGGCCGGCACGTTTTGGATCTTGCCGACAATCGAGCCGCGCTCGAGCACGCCGTGGAGGATGCGATCCGACCCGAAGGGTTGCGGGCGGGAATCGTTGTCAAGGAAGTCAAGTTCGGCGACCCGGCATTGCCGCCCGAGCTTCTGGTTTCGCGGCTTCGCCAGCAAGTGGCCGATCAACTCCAGGTCACCTACCAGCAGGAGCAGAAGGCGCAAACGCAACGGATCGAAACCGAAAAGGCGCGAGCGACGGCGGAACAACAGCATCAGCTCGTCGAGGCGGTGATCGGTGTTCAGGTCTCCGAGCAGAACAAAAACGCCGCTAAGCTTCGCGGCGAAGGCCAGAAGCTAGAGCTCGAGGAAATCGCCCAAGGACAGCGGGCGCAGGCCGATGTGCTGGGCCAAGACCGGGTGCTGACGATCAACCTGGTCCAACAACTGCTCAAAACCATTCAGGACAAACCGGAAGTCGTCTCACTGATCGGGCGGCTGGTTCCGCAGACGGTGGTGTCGACGGGCGGCCAGGGTACCGGCCTCGACAGCGCCGCGGCGATTATCGGGGCGCTGCTCAACAGCGGTGGTGCTGCGACACCGGCGTTGACCGGACAGTCGCCGAAGAAATGATTAAGCAGGGGGTCGCGACAGGTTGTTGTTAGCGTCGGGAGCCTGCGCCCCAAAACGAAGTCGGCTCCTTATAGGCTGAGGAATACCCGCTATAATCCCGAGCAAGTCCGCGGCTGGAAAATCGCACGCCAGACGGAGAGGCGGCGCATGTATCCCTGGCGCGCGGCTCCGAACCGTGCCTTTGATCGCAGCTGTCGCACCGCGCCGACAACCGCGGAGCGTGACGCGTCCGGTGGCAGATAGGGGCGGCACCTCATGGATTATCAGGCGACGAGCGTCGCGAATACGGCGGGGGAGGACGCGGCAGAGGGTCCCCTCCCCCAGACCGTTGCCGGCTCGATCGAGAAGCTGCTGGCCCGGGGCAGCGAGTGGGGTTATGTCACCTATGACGAGTTGAGCGCCACGCTGCCGCTCGATCAGCTGTCCTCGGAGGAGATCGAGGACACGATGACGATGCTATCCGAACTCGGGATCACGGTGACCGAGAGCGACGAGAGCGAAGAGCCGGCGGCACCCGAAGGCGAGCCGGCCAAGGCACGCGGTAACCTCGATCATGACGATATCGGGCGTACCGACGACCCCGTTCGGATGTATCTGCGGGAGATGAGGTCGGTCCAGCTCCTGTCGCGTGAAGGAGA
>JBASAH010000077.1:0-6484 GCA_049650505.1 Xanthobacteraceae bacterium | reverse complement strand
AATTATCTGAAAGGCTATGGCTGGCAGCGCGGTCAGTCGTGGGGCGAAGGCAGCGCCAATTTCCAGGTGCTGCTGCAATGGAATGCATCGCAGGTCTACACCAAGACCGTCGCTTATTTCGCGCAACAGCTCGCCGGCGCGGGGCAGTGAAGAGTTATTCTCCCGCTCGCGGTACCGTGACGATTCCGACTAAATCCCGTCCCGCGCTCTAGCCGCTCAGCCAGCGCTCCAGAAAAACGCTGAGCCACGCCCGCGCCGAATAGTCATAGACCGCACGGTCGGCGAAATGGGTGTGGCGCGGTCGCGCACCCGGCAGCTCCATGCGCTCATGCCCGCGCGTGGTCCACAGATGCATCATCGCGTGCGTTACTTCGGGATGAAACTGCAGCGCGAAGGCGCGCCCGCAGCGGATCGCCTGCACTTCGAAAATATCGCTCTCGGCAAGAAGCTCGGCGCCGTGCGGCAGGTCGAATCCTTCGCGGTGCCACTGGTAGACGTATTCCGGCCAGGTCGGCACCACCGCGAGCCCGCCCGCGGTCGGCCGCACCGGGTAATAGCCGACCTCGACATGGCCGTTTGGATGACGAAAGACCCTGCCGCCGAGATGTTTCGCGCACAGTTGCGCGCCAAGACAAATGCCCAGAAACGGTTTGTTCTCCCGCAGCGGCACGCCGATCCAATCGATCTCGCGGCGGATGAAATCATCGCTGTCATTGGCGCTCATCGGGCCGCCGAAAATCACCGCGCCGGCATGCTCTGCCATGGTCGACGGCAGCGCCTCGCCGAAGCGCGGCCGCCGCACGTCAAGCGGATAGCCGAGCTGTTGCAGGGCATGACCGAGCCGGCCGGGCGTCGAGTGCTCCTGGTGCAGGACGATGAGGATCGGATGCGGCATAGGTCGACGCACCGAGGCTGGTTAAAACACTACCCCTTCGCCGGACTAACCGGCGCAATGCCTACTTATCCGCCGCGAGCGGCGCGCGGCCGCTGATCAACGAGCCGCAGCAGCAGCCCGTTGGGCACCAGCCGCATCAAAGACACCGCAATCCTATTGTTTATTCCGGCGACAACGACACGCTTGCCGCGCATGAAAGCGTCATAGCCGATTTGCGCCACGCGCTCGGCGGAAAGCTCCAGGGCTCGTGCTGCGGGATTGAGCTGCATTCCCGAGCGCGCCTGGAATTCGGTCGGCACCGGGCCCGGGCACAGCGTAGTGACACGCACGCCGCGATCCAACAATTCGCGATGCAGCGCCTCGCTGAACGACAGCACGTAAGCCTTGCTCGCGTAGTAGACGGCCATGCCGGGCCCGGGCAGGAAGGCGGCCAGCGAAGCGACATTGAGAATGCCGCCGCGATGCCGCGTCAGGCTATCGACGAACATCAGCGACAATTCGGTGAGCGCCCGCACATTGACGTCGACCATCGCCAGTTGCTCGTCGCGGCTGACAGCCGCGGCGGCGCCGCTAAGACCGAAGCCGGCATTGTTGACGACGACGGCCGGCTCCATTGCCTTGGCCGAAAGCTCTGCCGCGATGACGGAGGCGGCATCGCGGCGTTCGAGATCCACCGTCAGCACCGTCGGCCGCGTCCGGCCGGCCGCTGCGATCTCGTCGGCGAGCGCGTTCAGCCGATCCTGCCGCCGCGCCACCAAGACGAGTTCGTGGCCGTGCGCGGCAAAGACCCGCGCCAACGCGGCGCCGATGCCGGATGACGCGCCGGTGATCACGACCACGGGCGTCATGTTGCTTCACCGCCGATGCGCCGCCGCAGCTCGATGCGCTCGCGCGGCGACACGCCGAGCAGATCGGCCGCACGCCACAGCAAATTATCCTCGAGCTCGTCGCGCTGACCGTCGGCGTAAACGATTTCCCACATCATCTCGATGACACGGGCGCGGCCCGGCTCGTCGAGCGAGCGATTAAGCAGACGCGTAAAATGATAAAGATCGACCGATTCCTGCTCGGCCGCTGTCGCTTTGGCAATCAGTTCGTCGGTCGCCTGGTCGTCAAGCCCGAAGCGCTGCTTGATGACGGCATGGAGCTTGGCGCGCTCGCTCGGCGAAATTTCGCCGTCGATGGCCGCGGCGTGCACCAGGAGCGCGGCAGCAGCCAAGCGATAATCGTTCTCGGCAAACTGGCTCGGATGCTTTTCGCCGTCGACAAACTCCGAAACAAAAGTCTTGAATGATTCAAACATGGCACCGTCTTTATAGTGAAACCGGGAATATCGTCAGGCCGGGAATAACTGCCCCACAATTGCTCAAGGGCGGAAGCGAGTCAGGCGGAAGCGAGTCAGGCGGAAGCGAGTCAGGCGGAAGCGGGTCAGGCGGCCGGCCCGCCGACCCCCGGATATCCGCCGCGCACGCGTCGATCTCTCCTTCATATCGCGGCATCGAGCCGGCGATGCAAGCCTGCCCGAACGCCGCAGCCGCGCGTCGGCCAAATCGGCTTGCTAATACCGACAATTGGGGCTTTGTTTGAGCATGATCTTTTCCGAAAACCGGCATCCACTTTTCGGGATCATGCTTTAGACCGTGACCACGGCGGCGCGCACCCAGGTTGCGATTATTGGCGGCGGCCCCGCCGGTCTATTGCTGTCGCATATTCTTCACCGCCATGGCATCGACAGCATTGTGCTGGAACGGCAAAGCCGCGCGCATGTCCTCAATCGGATTCGCGCCGGCGTGCTGGAGGCCGGCACTGTCGCCCTGCTGCGCGAGGTCGGCCTGGGCGAGCGCATGGACCGCGAGGGTCATCCGCACGATGGTTCGGCGATTGCCTGGGAGGGCCGGCCGCGGTTTTTCATCGATACGAAGAAATTCACCGGCAAGCAATTGATGGCCTATGGCCAGACCTCGATCAGCGAAGACCTTTATGCGGCGCGCGATGCCGCCGGCGGCAAAGTGACCGATCAGGCCGGTAACGTCCGGCTGCACGAACTCACGTCGCAGCGGCCGTTCGTGACCTATGAAAAGGATGGTTCCACACAGCGGATCGATTGCGACTATGTCGCCGGCTGCGACGGCTTCCATGGCGTGAGCCGCTCATCGGTCCCGGCCGCGGTGCTCAAGACCTACGAGAAGGGCTATCCATTTGGCTGGCTCGGCATCATGTCGGAGACACCGCCGTTCCCCGACATGGTTTACTGTTACCATCATCGCGGTTTCGCGTTGGCATCAATGCGAAAGCCGATGCTGAGCCGCTACTATATCCAATGCGAGCTTGACACCAAGCTCGAGGATTGGCCGGACGACCGTTTCTGGCGTGAATTCAAGGCGCGGTGTCCGCCTGATATGGCCGATCGGATCGTCACCGGGCCGGCGATTGAAAAATCCATTGCGCCGCTGCGCAGCTTCGTCGCCGAACCGATGCGTTACGGCCGGTTGTTTCTGGCCGGCGATGCCGCGCATATCGTTCCCCCCACCGGCGCGAAGGGTCTCAATCTGGCGGTATCCGACGTGTTTTATCTCTCGCGCGCCTTGACCGAAGCCTACCGCAGCGGGCGCATGCATTATCTCGACCGCTATTCCGAGATGGCGCTCCGCCGCGTGTGGAGCTCGGCGCGCGTGTCGTGGTGGTTGACGATGCTGCTGCATCGCTTTCCCGATGAGGCACCGTTCGAACAGCAGATGCGGCTCAATCAGTTCGATTATCTGCACGCCTCAGAGCACGCCCAGGCGTCGCTCGCGGAACAGTATATCGGTTTGCCGTTCGAGGACTAACGCCGTGGCTCGTTCTTCATTACGCTTATGGCGCGCGTTGAATGTAGCGATAGCTGGAATTTAGGAGCTGCAGATTGTTGATGACGACCGGATTGGTCGGATCCAACTGGTAAGCTTTCAAGAATTTGACGCGCACCTTGGTCAAATCCCCGCGCAACAGATAAGAATAGCCCCGATCGTTCAATATCTGAACGGTTTCGCCGGTCAGTTTAATGGCCTGCGCATAGGCCTGATCGGCCAAATCGAACCGCCGCACCCTGTCATAGCTCGCGGCAAGGCCGATCCAAGCCTCCGCGTCTTCGGGAGCCTGTAGCCGCGCCAGAACCCGCATAGTGCGCGGCGGCAATCCAGTCCCTCATATCTTCGGATCGAGCCCTTCCAGCGGTCGACGCGCCGGCTCCACGCCAGAGACGCGTTATCAGCGGTCATGGTCAATTTATGATGGTGAGTTGCCAAATGTCCCCGTATTCTGATGTGTTGTAAATGTCTCGATCTTGCTATGGCATGCGGTCGGCGACGATAATGGGGCACGGCGGCTATCCATCGCTTTCAGCACAAAAACCAAACCTCAGACACGCACAGGGAGAAACAACGGATGTCAGCGAGGCGGCGCTTATCGGGAATCTCACGGCGTACGGTGCTCAAGGTGGGCGCATTCGTCAGCGCCTATCCTGCGCCGTGGCTCCTCGCACAAAGTCTGGAGCCCCTGAAAATCGGCTTCCTGACGGTTCTTACCGGGCCGCTTGCCGCCGGCGGCCAACAGCAGCAGGAAGGCGCTGCGTTTTTCCTCAGCGAACGGGATGGGATGATCGCCGGCAGAAAGGTCGAGTTGATCACCCAAGATACGGGCGGGAATCCGGCACTGGCCAAAACAAAAACGCAGGAATTGGTCGAGCGCAATAAGGTCCCGGTCATGATCGGCCCGCTGGCGACAAACGAAGCAATCGCGATGGACGGCTATATTCGTGAAACCAAGGTGCCCTTGATCACGACCACCTCAGCGGCCACCGTCGATCTCAAAAGCCACGCAGTGAACCCGTGGGTGTTGCACGCCTTTGGTACCGCACCTCAGGTGACCTATCCACTCGGCGATTACGCCGCCAAGACACTTGGCTACAAGAAGGTCGCCATCGTCGCCGAGGATTTCACTTATGGCCATGAAGGGGCCGGCGGCTTTCATCTTGGGTTCGAGGCGGCCGGTGGCAAGATCGTGCAGAAGCTGTGGCCTCCGCTCAACACGCCCGAATACGCTCCTTATCTTGCGCAGATCAAACCGGACGTTGACGCCATCTATATGGGCTTTGCCGGCAGCAATCCGGTGCGATTTCTCAAGCAATTCAACGATTTTGGGCTGAAGGGCAAAGTTGCCGTGCTCGGCAATACCACGAGCACCGACGAGGGCATTCTCAAGGTCATGGGGGATGAAGCGGTGGGCGTCTATACAGCGGGCTGGTATGCGGCTGGCCTCGAGACGCCGGACAACAAGAAATTCGTCGCTGGCATCAATGCTGCATACAAGCACGATCCTGGATTCTACACAGCCGGTCCCTACACCGCGCTTCTCATTATCGAGGAAGCACTCAAGACGACCGGCGGAAACACTGATGACTCGCCTGCATTCCTCAAAGCCATGCACGAAGTCCGCCTCGCCCATGGACCGATCGGCCCAGTACGACTTGACGAATACGGAACGCCCATTCTCGACATCCACATTCGTAAAGTGGCGCGCGTAAACGGCAAACTAACCAACACGATTGTCAAAACGTACCCGCAGGTGAGCCAGTTCTGGACCTATGATCCCAAGAAATTCATCGCGCAGCCGGTGTTCTCGCGCGATTTTCCTCCGAGCCAAAATCTCGAATAGCGAGGGCGCAAACGGCGCGTCACCTCGGCAGTTGCCTTTCGCCTTACGAACGGCACGAAGCGTTTCGAAGTTTAAGGTTGGCTAGCCACACAACAACAACGGGTCGTGTGAACCAGAACGCCAGTTCCGCCGCCGTGCTAGCCGGTGGCCAAGGTGGCTGTGACCTTCAGTTTGCGCGGAATTGGGTTATTGGTGGTCAGATTGATGGAGCTTGGACTGACCTCAATGGCAGCCTAGGGCTAGTCTCCGGTTCCTCAACAGGAACCTTCACTTTAAAAACCAATACCATCGCAACTGCGACCGGTCGGATCGGTTACGCGGCTAATTTCGACACTATCGCAGGATTGTTTTATCTCAAGGGTGGTGCCACATTCGTGAACAACGATACGAGCAATTTCATTGGTCACACCATTGTTGGTCCTGCGAGCAGCATATTCAATTTCAGTTCCCCGTCGGGTAGCCGTTGGGGCTGGACAATAGGCCTGGGTACGGAGTGGGTGGTATTCGAGAATTGGTCAATCTTCGGCGAGTGGGATTATCTGAATTTTGGCACCCACGATGTGACGTTTACCGATCCCAACTTCGGATCGACCCAAGTCAGTGTCAAACAGAACATCAACGAGTTGAAGCTGGGTATCAACTATCGGTTTGGTAACCCGCTTCCGGGGTACCCGTAAGTTCTGCCCGCCACACAAAACCGATTTTATCCAAGCGCGCCATCCGTTCGGCAGACATTATCTTCCTGTTTGCGCGTTGCGTGGAAACCCACTTTCCAAGTCTGTATTTTCCTTCGACATGTAACTGCGGCACACAACAGTGGCCCTCCCGTCGTTTGAAGTTCAATAGAGCTATAAAACCTTGTTCCCAATTATGGCTCCGCGGGTCCCAGACGAATCC
>JBASAH010000076.1:0-3654 GCA_049650505.1 Xanthobacteraceae bacterium | reverse complement strand
GCCCAAGGGGCAGCCGCGGGCCTATACACCCATCGGACCGCGATGTCATGATCGAGGCCGTGATCGATCGCCAGTTACCCGCCGGGCTGCATTCCGCACCGGAGATAGGAGAGAGACCGCGAAGCGGCCAGCAGCCAAAAGGCCGCGACGCAACGACTAGTATGACGCTAGGAAATGGTTAAAAAGCGCGAGCGCCCGCGACAGCGCGGGCTTCGGTCGCAACCTCGTGACCGGTGGCTAAAAAACAGCAAGATAGCCGGCGTTGGCGGTTATAGCGGCGCGGTGGCCCAGGGAGACAAGATGATGCGCGAGATCGGTCATTTCATCGGCGGCAAGGCAGTGAAAGGGGCCTCGGGCCGGTTCGGCGATATCTTCAATCCCAATACGGGAGAAGTGCAGGCCAGGGTCGCACTCGCCGACAAGTCCGATGTCGACAAGGCGATAACCAATGCAGAGGCCGCTTTCCCGGCCTGGGCCGCCACCAATCCGCAGCGCCGCGCCCGCGTCATGTTCAAGTTCCTGGAACTTATCCAGAGCGAATTCGACGATCTCGCGCGCCTGCTCTCCTCCGAACACGGCAAAACGGTCGCCGATTCGCGGGGCGACATCCAGCGCGGCCTGGAAGTCGTGGAGTTCGCCTGCGGCATTCCGCATCTGATAAAGGGCGAATTCAGCGAAGGCGCCGGTCCAGGCATCGATCTGTTTTCCATGCGTCAGCCGCTCGGCGTAGTCGCCGGCATCACGCCCTTCAATTTTCCGGCAATGATTCCGCTGTGGAAGTGCGCCCCGGCGATCGCTTGCGGCAACACATTCATCCTCAAGCCGTCCGAGCGGGACCCTTCGGTGCCGCTGCGCATCGCCGAACTGTTCCTAAAGGCTGGGCTGCCGGAAGGCGTACTCAACGTCGTCAACGGCGATAAGGAAGCGGTCGACGCACTGCTGACTGATCGCCGCGTCAAGGCGATCGGATTTGTCGGCTCATCGGCAATCGCTGAATACATCTATGCGACTGGCACCGCGCACGGCAAACGCGTGCAGTGCTTCGGCGGCGCCAAGAACCACATGATCGTGATGCCCGATGCCGACATGGACCAAGCCGTCGACGCACTGATCGGCGCCGGCTACGGTTCCGCCGGCGAGCGCTGCATGGCGGTCTCGGTCGCCGTGCCGGTCGGCAAGAAGACCGCCGACACGTTGATGCAAAAACTTGTCCCGCGCGTGGAGGGATTGAAGATCGGACCCGCCGGCGATGCCGGGGTCGATTACGGGCCCATGGTCACCCGCGAACTCCTCACCAAGGTGAAGGGTTACATTGAGGACGGCATCAAAGAGGGCGCCAAGCTCGTGGTCGATGGTCGCAATTTTAAGCTGCAGGGCTATGAGAACGGCAATTTCATGGGCGGCTGCCTGTTCGATGAAGTAAAGCCGCACATGCGCATCTACAAAGAGGAGATTTTCGGCCCCGTGCTTTCGGTCGTGCGCGCCAAAGATTATGAAGAAGCGCTGCGGCTGCCTTCCGAACACGAATACGGCAACGGCGTCGCGATTTTCACGCGCGACGGCGACACTGCGCGCGACTTCACGAACCGCGTGCAGGTCGGCATGGTCGGAATAAATTTCGCGATCCCAGTGCCGCTGTCCTATTACACATTCGGTGGCTGGAAGCGGTCGGGCTTCGGCGACCTCAACCAGCATGGGCCGGACGCCGTGCGGTTTTACACCAAGACCAAGACGGTGACCGCGCGCTGGCCGTCCGGCACCAAGGAGGGCGCCGAGTTCGTCATTCCGACGATGCGATGAGGATAGTTCCTCTGCAGCCAGCTTAAGGTGCTCAGTGTTCCGGCACGGCCTCGCTCGAGGCCGGCGTCGACGCGTCGCTTGAGGCTGGCTTCGGCGCGTCAGTTGCTCCGGGTTTCGCCAGCCGCTGACCGAGATAGCGCGGGACCACGACGCGCTCGCCTTCGCTCAGTGCTGCCCCCTCCGATTTCTTGTTGAGCTGCGCCAGCGTCCAAACCGGCACATGGTAAGTCGCCCCGAGCGATTGCAAGCTGTCGCCGGCATGAGCCGAGACTGCGACGCCGGAGTCCCAAAGTTCGATCGGCCCGCCAGCGGCAAAGACGAGGCGCAGCGGAACGGCTTCACCCTCCCCGCCTGCACCCATCGACCTCACTTTGGCAGCCAGCAGCTCCTGAATGCGGCTGAACTTGTCCAGATTGACGTGGATGATTTCGCTGCGGTCTTTGAGATTGTAGCTGGCGTAATGGCCGTGGAAGCCGGGCCCGGGGACGAGATCGCCGCCGCCGAGAATGTTCGAGGACTGGTACAGGTTGATGTAGCGATGGACATTGGCCGGGATGCTGCCGGCGCCGCGGTTTGGATCGTAGGTGATGAGCAGGCTGACCGGGACATGCGCGGCGCCTAGCGCTTGGGCGAATTGTACCGCGGAATCGCCGCCGATCGAGTGACCGACGACCGCGATCGGCTTGGGGTCGCGGCGGTAGTCGCTGATCGCCTGATCGGCGACGCTGCGCCAGCTCATATGGGAGTTGGTGCTTGCCGCGACGCCGCCGCGGTTGATACGCGCCGCCAGTTCATCCATGCCCCAATCAATCGCGGCGATCAGCCCATAAAACAGATAGGCGCGGCCGCGCGCGTGGTCGGCGTTCGGCTGCTGCGCTTTGGCGGTGGTGACGAGGCACACTGCGATCAACACGGCTGCCAAAACGGCTGTGATTTTCTTACCTTGCATCATGCGCTTTTGCCGAGTTTGATGGATGAGACTTCCAGGCAGCGGAACCGAGCGTTGTGGGTATGGTGCAGGAGCGAGTCTCCCGTGAGACCGCTTTTAGTCCGACAAAATCGCGAAATGCTGGAATTTTGCCCGAACCCAATTCCCCCGAACCTCCCCAGGAGATAATAGCAGCCAATGGCACCGATACTGGGTGAAATTGTGGCCCGTCAGACGAAGTTCGGCTAGTGGCCGCGACGACCCGCATTGCGATTGCTAAGCTAACGATATGAAATTCCTTGCCAGATTAGCGACCGGCCAGATCGCGCTGTGGCGCGCCTTTTGGCTGATAGGAGTACCGCTCGCCTTCGTCTGGGATGTAAGCGGCATATGCACCGCGGTGGGATGTGGCGTTCAGGAGCCAATTACCGCGGGATTCTTATTGCTATTGTTCACGCTGTCGAGCGCGATCATACCATTAGTGTCGGTCGCGATCTGGCGTAGCGCGTCAAAGTACCCGCGACAGGCATGGTGGCATACGGTTTTCGCAATCGGCGCCAAATTATGTGCGGCGGTTAGGGGACTGCTGGCGACGATAGGTTTATTGGTCGTCTTGTATATCGCCTTCATCTTCATCTATGCCGCCATCGATAGCGGCTGATTTACGGGCGAGGAGGAGCTTGCGCCGCCCGCTCAGTTGCCCTTTGCTCCGGTTCCAAACAGAGCCCACACCGCTTTGCATGACGATGTCCACGTGCCGCAGGCCGGATGGGTGCAGCGCAACGGCTGCCGTTTTGATCCTGACCCTTTTGGCGGCCGGCGCCTGCACCAGCACATCGCGCTTTTCCGCCATGCCCAGCGAGCAAGTCGAAGGATCCCCGCCGCCGCAGCCGGCGACCCCTCCGCCGCAGCCCCCGCCCGTCGAT
>JBASAH010000075.1:0-11078 GCA_049650505.1 Xanthobacteraceae bacterium | reverse complement strand
AGCAACGGCGCCGCGGCCGCCGGCGCCGATCTCGTCATCGTCTGCGCGCCAGTCGGCGTCTGTGGTGAAATCGCCAAAGAGATTGCCCCTCAGCTTAAGCGCGGCGCAATCGTCTCCGACGTCGGCTCGGTCAAGACCGCGATCGTGCGCGACATGGCTCCGCACTTGCCGCCCGGCGTGCATTTCGTGCCGGCGCATCCGGTTGCTGGAACCGAGCATTCTGGACCCGATGCCGGCTTCGCCGAACTCTTCGTCGGCCGCTGGTGCATTCTCACGCCACCAGAGGGCACCGATACCGCCGCCGTCGACAAGCTTGCCGCCTTCTGGCGGATGCTAGGCGCCAATGTCGAAACTATGGCTTCGCCGGAACACCACGATCTGGTGCTGGCAATCACCAGCCATCTGCCGCATCTGATCGCCTATACGATCGTCGGCACCGCCGACGAACTCGCTGAAGTGACACGTTCCGAAGTGCTCAAGTTTTCTGCCGGCGGATTTCGCGATTTCACTCGCATTGCCGCGTCCGATCCGACCATGTGGCGCGACGTATTTCTCGCCAACAAGGACGCCGTGCTGGAAATGCTCGGCACATTCAATGAAGATCTGTCGCAATTGACCCGCGCGATCCGCCGCGGCGATGGTGAAGCCTTGTTCGAGCATTTTGCCCGAACCCGCGCGATCCGCCGCGGCATCGTCGAAATTGGTCAGGATTCGCCGGCGCCGGATTTCGGCCGCGCCCATCCAGGTCTGCCGGATGCGCCGTTGCCGCGCCCATACGCCGTTTCGGACGAGACCTGAGCCTCGGCACCCGTTGCGGCTTTAAAGGCTATCGTCGCGATCGACGAACCGGACCACAACATCGCGCGTATTTGGCGGTGGCAAAGCAAGTTCGCTGCGAAATGCCAGCGCCTCGCCGGGAGCCAAGCTCCCGCGCGCCGGCGTGGCGGTCCAGGAATATATCTCCTGAAGCTGCAGGTCACGGACGGCGAAGCGCAAATGCGGCACTGCTTGGACGTTGTTTGTGCCGTTGCCGATCTTAACCCGGACGATGAGGATGGGCTCGCCGTCATGCCGCTCGGCCGCAGCGGTGACGGTCTCGAACTCAACCCCGCGAAGGTTCACCGGCAAGCCGAGTCCGGCGTAGAAAGATGCGGTCTGCGGCATGGCCCAGACCAAATCGGTGCGCCAGCCGATGATCGCCGCATCGGCAAGGATGAGCCCGGCGATGATGAGCCGTAGCCGCGAGACTTGTAGCCGCGAGACCTGTAGCCGCGTGACGTGCAGGAGCGAGATTTGCGGGCTCCGGTCTTGCAGGCTCCAGTCTTGCAGGCGCCAATCGTTCTGCCTCATACGCGAATAGCAGCCAGCGACGCGAGTTGCGATGGCGCCGAGAAACTCGGCGACCGCCGCGGTACACGCTTCGATCGCGGTCGGCATGGGATGCAAACGCTCGCGCTGCATGGGCTCCGGTTCGGAGCTGGTCGTCGCAACTTCGAGTTCATTCGCCAGCAGCGCGGTGGCGCGTTCAAGCGGCTGCAGCCGTGCCTCGGCATAGTCGGCTGCACGGTCAGCCGGTTGGGCAGCGGCTTGCGCCACCGCAGCCATCGCCCGTCGCACCGGGGCCACCTGTTGGCCACAACCACGAGCTTGTCGGCATAGGAGAGTTCCGCTTGCCAGACGCAATGGCAGCGGTGGCAACGCACCTGGCGGGTCCAGCCTCTGGGCGGCCGCAGGGTTGCCATCTCGACGCCATAAGATGTACCGCAGTTCGGACAGGCGATCAGCATCGGCGACTCGACAGGCGCGGACCTTGTGCAAGGCTACCAGAGGGTCCGTTAAGGAATTGCAAACCAAGCCGGCCCGGCGTTTTCGGGCCGCCGCCAGCGCTACGGTGTCGCCGGTGTTAGATTGCTGGCAGCGGGGCGAATCACCATGCGGGCGTTGCGGAGGGCCGCGTGATCCGATTTGAAAATGTCGGCTTGCGCTATGGCTTCGGCGCCGAGGTCCTGCGCGACCTCAGCTTCCATATTGACAGTAATTCGTTTCAGTTTCTCACGGGGCCTTCCGGCGCCGGTAAAACCTCACTGCTGCGCCTGTTATTTCTATCGCTTAAGCCGACGCGTGGCCTGATTTCGATGTTCAATCAGGATACCGCCACCCTGACCAAGGACAGACGCGCCACGCTGCGGCGCCGCATCGGCATTGTATTTCAGGATTTCCGCCTGCTCGATCATCTGACCACATATGAAAACGTCGCGCTGCCATTTCGCGTCCTCGGCAAAGAGGAGGACTCCTATCGCAACGAAGTCATCGAACTTTTGCAATGGGTCGGCCTGGGCGAGCGCATGGACGCGTTGCCGCCAGTGCTTTCGGGAGGCGAGAAGCAACGCGCGGCCATAGCCCGCGCGGTCATTGCCCGCCCCCAGCTTCTGCTCGCCGATGAGCCGACCGGCAATGTCGACCCCAATCTCGGTCAACGGCTGCTGCGCCTGTTCATCGAACTGTACAGAACGGGCACCTCGGTCGTCATTGCCACTCACGACATCGCGCTGATGGATGAATATGACGCCCGCCGCCTGGTGCTGCACGAGGGGCGATTGCATGTCTACGAGTGAGCCCTTCGATTCCGTGTCGGAATCCTGGCCTAAAGACGAGGCCGCGCCGGACAGCACGGCGCATCGGGCATCGACCCCGATCGTACCAAGCGATTCGATCGCCGGCCGTTCGCTGGCCGCAGTGGTCGCCATTATGACTTTCCTGGCGACACTGGCGACCGGCACGGCGACGCTGGTGGTGGATGCCGCCAGCGATTGGCAGTCCGACGTGGCGCGCGAAGTAACCATCCAGGTTCGTCCCGTTTCCGGACGCGATCTGGATGCCGATGTGACCGCTGCCACTGCGATCGCGCGTGGCACCGCGGGCGTAAGCGATGTGCGCGCTTATAGCAGGCAAGAATCCGCGGAGCTCGTAGAGCCGTGGCTTGGGTCCGGCCTTGCGCTCGGCGGTTTGCCCATTCCGCGCATCATCGTGGTCAAGCTCCAGGCCGGCGCCAGTCCCAACTTCGCCGATCTGCGCAAAGCCCTTGCGGCACAGGTGCCTGCTGCCAGCCTCGACGATCATCGCGGGTGGATCGATCGTATGCGCACCATGGCAGAGACCGCCGTCGCCACCTGTATAGTCATCCTCGCGCTCGTTATCGCCGTAACCGTGCTCTCGGTCACCTTTGCAACGCGCGGTGCGATGGCGACAAATCGCCCGACCATCGAAGTCCTACATTATGTCGGTGCGACCGATGGCTTCATAGCGCGGCAGTTTCAGCGGCATTTTTTAGTGCTCGGTTTGAAAGGCGGCGCCATCGGCGGCGGCGGTGCAATGGCGCTGTTCGGCCTTCTGCAAGCGGCCGACGCCTGGCTCGTGGGCACGCCGGGAGGTAATGAGGCAAGCGCACTGTTTGGCAGCCTCGCGATCGGCCCCTCCGGCTATGTCGCCATGTTTGTTGTTATCATACTGATGGCGCTGGTCACGGCTGGGGCTTCGCGCCGCACCGTTGGGCAGACGCTGGAAAATATCGAATGAGGCGCTACACACGCTCCCATGAGCGCGCGAATGGCGTTATGATTTCGAGATCGTTGGCTGGCGATGGCGGTCCTGAACCTGCAGTTGGGGAGCGCGGGCATGCCGAGCCTTAGAAAGGCGGTCAAGAGACGGCGGATCGGATCAATCGGGCTCAAGCTCGGGCTCCTGATCGTGATCTTGCTCGCCGCCGGATTCGGTTATTTCATTTGGCAGCTGCCCAGCCGCGAAATCGCCCTCGATCGCAATGCCGACGGTATTGTCGTACTGACCGGCGGCGACTCGCGCGTCACTGACGCGCTTGAACTGCTCTCCTCCGGCCGCGGCAAGCGGCTGCTGATCTCGGGTGTATATGCCGGGACCACGACAAACGATATTCGCCGCCAGGTCGTCGATTACAACCGCGTCTTGTCTTGTTGCGTCGACTTGGATTATTCGGCGGTCAACACCGTGGGCAATGCAGTCCAGGCTCGGCAATGGGCGCTTAAGAACGGTTTCCGTTCATTGATCGTTGTTACGTCTGCCTATCACATGCCACGGGCGCTAGCCGAACTATCCCACCAGCTCCCTGATGTCGCCCTGATCCCCTATCCGGTCGTCTCCGACCGGTTGCGGATCGAGCCGTGGTGGTCAAATACCGCGACGACCAAAGTCGTGTTGTCGGAATACTTCAAGTATCTTGCCGCCAAGCTGCGCATGCAATTCGATCCCGCTCCCGCATCAAGCTGATCGCGAGCGCGTGACTCAACCGTGGCGTATTTTCGGAAATCCCCCGTGTCTCGATCCATCTGGATTCTCGCGCGATCGGTTCTGTTCAACACGCTGTTTTACGTCAATCTGCTCGTTCATATGATCGTCGCGCTGCCGACGCTGGTACTGCCCTATCGGGTCCTGCGCATCTTCATTCGCTCCTACGCGCGAACGAGCCTTTGGTTGCTACAGGTGATCTGCGGCACGAAAGTCTCATGGCGCGGCATGCAGAACATTCCACGCGGCTCGTGCATCGTTGCCTGCAAGCATCAATCCGCTTGGGAAACATTTGCGCTTTACGCCGTGCTCGAGGATCCGATTTATATCCTCAAGCGCGAATTGATGTGGATTCCGCTGTTCGGCTGGTACACCCGGAAAGCCGGCCTCATCCCGATCGACCGCGGCGCCGGAATGGCGGCGCTGGCGCGCATGACCGCGCGCGCACAAAAGGCGCTGAACGGACCGTACCCCCGCCAGCTCGTCATCTTTCCGGAGGGCACCCGGCGCGCGCCTGGCGCCACGCCAACCTACAAACCGGGCATCGTGCATCTTTATGCTAGGACTCGGCTCGCTTGCGTGCCGGCTGCACTGAATTCCGGCTTGTTCTGGCCGCGCCGGTCGCTGCGCCGCCTGCCGGGTACGATCGTCTTGGAATTTCTGAATCCGATCGCGCCGGGACTCGACAAGGACGCATTCTTCACTGCTCTGCAAGACGCAATCGAACAGGCAAGCGCGCGCCTGGTTCGGGAATCAAGAGTCAGGCATCAGGGATCGGGAGATCAGGGATCAAGCATCAGGGATTAGAGCTTCCTGTTCACTAATTCCCGATTCCTGGTGGCTCATTCCTGATCCCTGGCCCGCCAACCGCTCCGCCAGCAAATGCAAATCGCTCTCGCGATACCCCAGCGCTTCGAGCGCGCGCACCGTTTCCAATACATAGTCGCGATTGGCGCCGGATTGGCCGTGCCCCTGCCGCACGTGATGGAGGCTTTCGGCGAGGGTTAGCCGGCCGGCATATTGAACATGACTGCGATCGACGACGTAGCAGACCGCCCGCACGCGGCGTTGCATATGATCTTCGAGCTCGATCTGCCGCATGGTTTCCAGATAAACCGTTGTGACCTGCTCCCGCGAACGCAAATAGCGCAGCGTTTCGGCCCGCGTTGCGGCAGCGACACGATAGGCGATGCCGCGGCACATGCCGCCGCGATCGAGTCCAAGAACGAGGCCGGGCCGCTGCGGCGTACCGCGATGGAAGAACGAAAATACGCAAAGCGCCCGATGTAGGCCGATGAGCCGGGCGGGAACGCGCTCAAGATAGGAAAAGCCCGGACGCCACATCAATGAGCCATAGGCGAAGACCCAGAGGTCCTTGTCATCGTGCTCGGCGGTCTTAATCATTAGGGTTCGTTTGAGTTATTCGCCTGCGAGCCCCGCAGTTGGCGCGAAACTGTGGCTGAACTTTGGGTTTAAACTTTGCGCCGGTTCGGAATGGGACGACAAGCTGTCACCATAGAGGCCATCTTTGAAATGACACGGCGACGGGTGAAAAAACGCACATGTCCGGGCAATCTCCACTGAGCATAATGCGGTCGGAACCGCGGCGATCGGACCCGCGGCGCCCAAGCCGTCCCAATAACGCGCCCCGGCGTCGGCGGCTATGGCGGCTTCTGGTCCTAGCCGCCGTGATCGTGGCGCTCCCGATCGGCTGGACGATGCTGTGGCATTACGCAGCCTCGATCGCGAGCCGGGCCTTGTCCGGCTGGATCGATCGCGAGGCGGCGCTCGGCCGCGTTTACGCCTGCGGATCTCAGACAATCGGCGGTTTTCCGTTCGGCATCCTTATCCGTTGCGACGAGGCGGCCGCCACCTTCAAAAGCAATCGCCCGCCGTTCGATGTGAGTGCCAACGACATCACGTTCTCGGCCCAAGTATTCCGTCCAACGCTGCTGAATGGCGAAATCACCGGCCCAGTCACGCTGGCTGATCCGGGCCAGCCGCCGACCTTTACCGCCAACTGGTCGCGGGCGCAGCTCGCCCTCCTTGGCCCGCCGCCCGAGCCGGAGCGCGTGACCGTGAGCGTCGCTAAACCTCGGCTCGATCGCAGCACCGGCCCGGCCGCCGGCATGATTTTTCAGGCCGACCAGGTCGAGGTCGATGGCCGCATTATCCAGGGTTCGGCGCGCCGCAATCCGGTGATCGAGGCCAGCGCCCAATTCACCGCGGCACGCGCACCGAGCTTCCATCCGCTGCTTGCCGAGCCGCTCCAGGGCGCGATCGACGCGGTGATGCGCGGCTTTAAGGATTTCGCGCCCAAGCCATGGCCGGTCCTATTCCGCGAACTGCAAGCCGCAGGCGGCGGCATCGATATCAAGTCGCTGCGTGTCGCGCGTGCCGACGCCATTGTGGTCGGCACCGGCTCATTGACGATCAACGCGCGTGGCAGACTCGAAGGCGAGCTTCAGGTCATTGTGGCCGGGATAGAGAATATCGTGCCGCTTCTTGGCGTGGACAAACTGATAGGACAGGGCGTCGATCGGCTTACCGGCGGAACCGGATCGCCGACGCAAGGCCTTGGCGCGCTCGACCGTTTGCTGCCTGGTTTAGGCCGGATCGTGCAAGAAGGTGCCAATATGAGCCTGATCGAGACGGTCCAGAAAATGGGCGAGCCAACCACCCTCGAAAAAAAGCCGGCCGTCGCTCTGCCGCTGCGCGTCGCCGACGGCATTGTTTATGTCGGCCTCATCCCGGTGGCCGAGGTGCCGCCGCTGTTCTGAGTGAGCCGCAGCGCAGGAACCGCGCGTGGGAAAGCCGCGTTATTAAGTAGGGGCGCGAACATCGGTTTCCGGTTTCCCGCAGAAAGGCAGGTGCCGATGACCTGGCTTGATGACGAAGATGCCTGGTGGCAGCCCGGCGACAAAGAGCCGGGTGTTGGTCGTGTCGTCTATTGGCTCGCGACCGTGGTTGCTGCGCTGATGGTGATTTTTGCGGTGGGCGACTTCTTCATTAGCTGGGCGCAAGGCCAGCCGATCCTGCGGATCGTCGCCCTCGTGGCTGCAGCAGTGGTTTGGCTGATCGGTCGCACCTGCCGTTCGCTCGACGCTTAGTGCTCGATTAATCCGGCTTGCCACGGCGCTTGAGCATAAGGATATGCATGCCTTCGAGGACCAGCTCGTTGCGCTGGTTGTGCAGCGCGATCGCCAGCCGGAGAATGCCGCAGTCCGCGCTCTTCGGTTCGATAGCAACGACGGTAAAATGCGGCGTCACCGTATCGCCGACAAAGGCCGGCCGTTTGTAGCGCGCCTCGTTGCCGAGCATCGCCACCATCGACTCGCTGAGTTCGTCACCGATCGGCGCCGCGCCAAGGGCGCATAAGCCAAAAAGCAGAAGCCCGTGCGCCAGCGGCGCATCCCAGCCCATAGCGCGCGCATAATCGGCATCGTAATGCAGCGGATGCGCATCGCCGGTCATCGCAGCGAAAGCGGCAAAATGCTTGTCGCTCAAAATGTGCGGCGAGGATTTGAAGACTTCGCCTAGCGTAAAATCATCGAGGTAACGCTGCCGCATGGAAGTATCCATTTTCCTCCCCCGCTTGCGGGGGGCATAGGCGGCCTTTGGCCGCCGTACTTGAAGAACGCCGACGCGAAGCGTCGGCTATGCGAAGTGCGGTGAAAGGGGCGAGGGCGTGCGCCCCCTCCGGCTCGCTTTCGCTCGCCACCTCCCCCGTTCGCGGGGGAGGATGATATTTTACTCGATCACCTTATCCGCTCGCAGCAGCAGCGATGACGGCACGTTCAGGCCAATGGCTTTGGCGGTCTTGAGATTGAAGATGAGCTCGAACTTCGCCGGCTGCTCGACCGGAATGTCGGCCGGCTTCGCCCCATGCAGGACTTTCATGAGCAAACGAGCGCGCAGACGATACATTTCGCTATAACGCGGGCCATAAGCGCTGAGCGCTCCATCCTCTGCATCCTCCGGCCACTGATAAATCGAGGCAAGCCCCGATTCCCGGACCTGGGAGATGAAATCGGCGGCGTTGACCGAAAATAGCGGGGTTGCCAGAAAATTGATGCCCTCTGCCCCCGCTGACTTCACTTCTTTAACCGCCGCGATGACATCCCCACGCTTGGCAACGCCACGAACTAATGGTTCGACGCCGCGGCTGCGTGCCGCCTCTTCAAGCTCTTTCAGGTGAGCGGGCTTAGTGACATTGGCGTCCGCGAGGATGGCGAGCTTGCGCAAGCTGGGAACAGCTTCGAGGAGGATTTCCTGGCGTTTGCCGTCAAGTTCCGGCGACAGAAGGCTGATCCCCGTCGTATTGCCGCCCGGCCGCGCCAATGAGGCGACAAGCCCCTCACCAACCATATCTTCGGTCATGCCTATGAGCGGAATGGTTTGCGTCAGTTTCTGCAGCGCCCGTATGGGCAATTCGGGGCCGCAGACGATCACGTCGGGAGATGCGGCAACGAAGGATGCTGCGACGGTCGGTAATTGATCGTTTTGCACCTCGAAGCTGCCGGGAGTGACCTGCAAATTTTGACCTTCGACCAGTCCGCTGATGCGCAATTCGTCGAACAGCGCATCAACCACCGGTGTTTTGCGAGGAGTGGGAATCAGAAACCCGATCCGATAGACCCGATCGCGTTCCCAATCCTGCGCGCGCGCGGTAAGCGGCCAGCCCGCTACCGCGGCTCCAATAAGCGCGATCAATTCGCGTCGGCCGACCGTCACCTTATTCCCTCCGCGTTGGCTTCCGGCGCGTATCGTAGCGGCTCAAAGCGGGCCGCTGGAAGAGGGCTTGTGACCATTGTTGGAAAAAGCGATCGCAGAGAGCGGTAGAATTTGAGCGCTATATCGGGAGATAGCCGAACCGCTCCATCTGCTCTTTGTGGACAATCCGCGCAATCTGGGCGGACGTCAAAACCTCTTTCCACTGCCCGGCGCGGCCGTCGCGGAAAAATCGCTCGGCCTTTTCCGGACGTTCGCGGAAGCCTGCCTTTTCTTCTTGCTCCTTCAGCTTCGTCCAGGGCGACATTCCGCTTGGTAATCAGTGGAGTATTGATTGGCTCGCTGGCGCTGCGGTTTTGTTTGGCGAGCGACAGGTCACTGCCACGACACCGGCGACAACTATAGGATTATCAGTGTCCGACAGTGCCGCGATCTTTAACGTGGATGCACAAGCCGGTCTGTCCTATTGGTTCAGTCCAACCACAAAAATCTCGGTGGGCTATCGCTTTGACGAATATTTCAAAGTTCTCAAAACGTTGACCGCCAGCACTGCATTCACCACGGCAGGTCCGACGATAACTTCTTCAAACTTGAACCGCTCTTTCAGCGGCCCAACAGTGCGGCTGACGTCGAAGTTCTGATCGCGATCTCCAGTATTTGCATAATGGGGGAGGCCGTTCGCCTCCCCCATTTTTTGCTTCCGGCGATCCCTTGCACAGCTTCACTTGCACAAATTGGCCGCGCTGACCCCGACTTGCACGATGCGGGGTTTGTCGACGCCCGTCACGCCGACATATTTGAAAATCTGGTTGTCGATTTCGCGCTTGCGCGCCGCCTGGATCACGACCTTTTTCGCACCCGTGACGAGCGGCCAGAATGCCGAAGCCTGCGGTTGCTTTGCGGCATCGGCGCTAAACGTGAAGTCGATTCCGGTATTCGTCAGATAGGCATGGCCTGCGGAATCGGTGATCCAGAACTCCTGAATGGCGGAATTGGCGGCGATGTCTTTGAGAGTCGCATTGATCGCGCTTGCCGTCATGCCGTTCTTTTCCGCCGCCGCTACGAACTGCGCCGCCAGGATCGCTTCGCCGACCATGTGGCGGGAGATCTTGTCCTCGCAGCCGGCGGCGCGCGACGGTGTGGCGCTGCCGAATACCAACAGAAACGGCAAAAGGATCGGCCCAAGCAGTCCGAGCATTCGAAAATTCAGCATCGCGCACAACTCCTGTGAGAGGTCGAGTGTAGTATCACGACATCTGGATGCTTGTCCGTGAAGGCGAGGCTCGGCGCGCCGCGATGCTGACGGCGATGTGGGGCTACAGAAGTAGCTATCGCAGTTCTGTCGCTCGCCCTACTCGGAAGCGCTCGCTTAACGCCCGCGCCGGGCGTGCCAGCCGACCACGGCTTCAGGAACGGAATCCGTCGAAGCAAAATATGGCTTGATGTCCAAAAGCGGCGTGTTGTCGAGGCAATCGACGCCGGTGACTAACAGCGTGCTGCCTTCGATGCGGATAAGCCGCGCCACTGAAATCGCGATCGGATTGGGTCGCGCCGGCGAGCGCAATGCAAACGTGCCGCGCTGTTCGCCATAATGCCGCGGCCATTGCAGCACCAGATCGCGGCGCGTGCGATTCATCCAATAGAGTAAGACAACGTGCGTAACGGTCTCGAGCCCCGCGAGCCCTCGCGTCCAGCGTGGATCGAGCTCGACCGTGCAGACCGCGTCAGATTCTCGCGGGTTCTTCGGACATTGCTCGCGGCTTTGCCACGGCGTGCGGATGCACCCGATAAAGTAAAGCGAGGCGTCGAACTGCGCCGGCAAGGCGGTGGCCACCTCCCCTTCGCGCAGCGAGAGGAATTCGTCATCGCGCATCGGCGCGCCGGGGTCTTGGGCACTCTCGTCAGTCATCGCGCGGACCGTGGCACGCGGCCGGACTGATCGCCAGTGCTCGCCTCTGCAGCGACTATCCGCAGCAATTTCAGGGGCAATGTCCCACGGAGACGCGGGCGAGCTCCCCTTGCATCCC
>JBASAH010000074.1:0-7265 GCA_049650505.1 Xanthobacteraceae bacterium | reverse complement strand
CCGTTGCGCGAGGGCCGCACGCTGCATCACGACGTTGCCGGCCGCCACGGCGCTGGCCGGGTCTATCTGCGTGCCGCACCGCCGGGCACCGGTATCATTGCCGGCGGCCCCATGCGCGCCGTCTTCGAAACGCTTGGGATGCAGGACGTGGTGGCGAAGTCGATTGGCACGTCCAATCCATACAACGTCGTGCGCGCTACTTTCGACGCCCTCAAGCGCCAGGATTCGCCGCGATCGGTTGCTGCACGCCGCAACGTCAAGGTCTCGACGCTGCAGGCGCGTCGGCGCGACGTCGATGCCGAAGCACCCGCCGATTAAACTTGGAGCATGCGATGAGCGCCGAAAAGCCGAGCGGCAAAAACAGCGGCAAGACCGTCAAAGTTCGCCAGACCGGCAGTCCGATGCGGCGGCATTTCAGCCAGCGCCAGACGCTGGTCGGGCTCAAGCTCAACAAGATCGGCCGCGTCGCCGAACTGGTGGATACGCCGCAGACGCGCGGCATGATTGCCAAGGTCGCCCATCTCGTTGAAGTGGAGAAGGAATAATCGCAGTCGTCATGCCCGGCTTCATGCCGGGTATCCCGATAGCTAAGGCACTGCCTGCCTAAGCGAGATGACCGGGACAAGCCCGGCCATGACGAGCGGAGGAAATGAGGACGAACATGAAGCTTCACGAACTCGCCGGCCGGCCCGGCGCCCGCAAGGTTCGCAAACGCATCGGCCGCGGCATCGGTTCGGGAACGGGCAAGACCGGTGGTCGGGGCGGCAAAGGTCAGACCGCGCGTTCTGGCGTGCGCATTAAAGGGTTCGAGGGCGGCCAGATGCCACTGCATCGGCGCTTGCCGAAGCGCGGCTTCAAGAACACCATGTTCGCGCGCAAGCTCAATGAGGTGAATCTCGGCCGCATCCAAGCGGCGATCGACGCCGGCACGCTCGATGCCGCGGCGAAGATCGATGCGGCGGCGCTAGTCAAAGCGGGGATCATTCGCCGCGCCAAAGATGGCGTACGGCTGCTCGGCGTTGGCGAGATCAAAACCAAGCTCGCAGTTTCGGTTTTTGGTGCCTCGAAATCCGCAGTCGCCGCGGTTGAGAAGGCCGGCGGCACAGTCGAAATCCTCGCACCGAAGCCGCAGGCGAGCGAGCAGGCGGCCTGATGGCAGTCGTCATGCCCGGCACTCGGGACTGGCCTTTAACCAGCCCAAGTGTGGACCTTGTACCGGGCATCCACGACTTATAGCTGTCGACAGGACGTGGCTGGCCGGATCAAGTCCGGCCATGACGAGTGAAGGGGTTCGGAGCAGCCGATGGTTTCTGCAGCGGAACAACTCGCAGCCAATCTCAACTTTTCGGCGCTGGCCAAGGCCGAAGAACTTAAAAAGCGCATTTGGTTTACGCTCGGCGCGCTACTGGTCTATCGGCTCGGCACCTACATCCCGTTGCCCGGCATCGATCCGGCCGCCTGGGATCAGATTTTCCAATCCCAAGCCGGCGGCATTCTGGGAATGTTCAATATGTTCGCCGGCGGCGGTATCCACCGCATGGCGATCTTCGCGCTCAACATTATGCCGTACATCTCCGCCTCGATCATCATTCAATTGATGACGACGGTGTCGCCCACCCTCGAACAGCTCAAAAAAGAGGGTGAGGCAGGGCGCAAGATGATCAATCAATACACGCGCTATCTCACCGTGGTGCTGGCTGCGTTCCAGGCCTACGGGATTGCGATCGGGCTCGAGGGCGCCGGCGGACGCGTGGTCAGCGATCCGGGCTTGTTCTTCCTCATCTCGACGGTCATCACGCTGACCGGCGGCACGATTTTTCTGATGTGGCTCGGCGAGCAGATTACCCAGCGCGGCATCGGCAATGGCACTTCGCTGATCATCATGTCGGGTATTGTCGCGCAATTGCCCTCGGCGATCGCCGGCACGCTCGAACTTGGCCGTCAGGGCGCGCTCTCGACTGGGCTCATCCTCATCGTGCTGGTGATGGCGATTGCGGTGATCACGTTTATCGTGTTCGTGGAGCGGGCGCAGCGGCGGCTGCTGATTCAGTATCCCAAGCGGCAAGTCGGCAATCGCATGTTCGAAGGCCAATCTTCGCACCTACCGCTCAAGCTCAACACCTCGGGCGTCATTCCGCCGATCTTCGCCTCGTCGCTGCTGTTATTGCCGTCGACGGTCGCCAATTTCACTTCCGGCCAGGGGCCGGGATGGCTGACCGCGATTACAACCCAGCTTTCGCACGGCCGGCCGCTGTTCCTCTTGCTCTATGTCGGGCTGATCGTGTTCTTCGCGTTCTTCTACACCGCGATCGTGTTCAACCCGACCGAAACCGCCGATAACCTGAAAAAACATGGCGGCTTCATTCCGGGCATCCGGCCCGGCGAGCGGACTGCCGAGTACATCGACTACGTGTTGTCACGGATCACCGTGATCGGCGCCGCCTATCTGGCAGTGGTTTGTCTGTTCCCGGAAATGTTGATTTCCTACGCCGCGGTGCCGTTCTATTTCGGCGGCACGTCGCTCCTTATCGTCGTGAGCGTGACCATGGATACGGTCGCCCAGGTGCAAGGCTATCTGTTGGCGCACCAATATGAGGGCTTGATCAAAAGGTCGAAGCTGCGAGGGCGCCGCAGATGAGATTGATCCTGCTTGGCCCGCCGGGGGCTGGCAAAGGAACACAAGCCCAGCGTCTCGTCGCCAAATACGGAATTGTTCAGCTCTCGACCGGCGACATGCTGCGCGAAGCGGTCAAAAGCGCTACCCCGATCGGTCGCAAAGTCCAGGACATCATCGCGCACGGGCGTCTTGCGCCTGACGACGTGGTCGTCGATCTCGTCGGACAGCGCATCGCCGAGCCGGACGCGCGCAGAGGTTTTATCTTGGACGGCTTCCCGCGCACCGTTCCGCAAGCGGCCGCGCTCGATCACATGCTGGCGGGCAAAGGCTTGGCGCTCGATGCGGTGATCGAGCTTCGCGTCGACGAAGCGGCGCTGATCAAGCGCATCGAGAGTCGCATTCTCGAAATGAGGAAGAAAGGCGAGCCGTTGCGCGACGACGACAATCCCGAAGTCCTGCACATAAGGCTGCAAGCCTACAGAGAACAAACCGCGCCGCTGATCGACTATTACGACCGCAAACGTGTCCTGCGCACTGTTAATGGCATGGCGCCGATCGAAGAGGTCACCGCAGCGATCGACAAGGTCCTGACGGCGGCGGCAGGTCGGGCAGCTCAAAAAAAGGGCCAGCAGGTCAGCCCGTAAATCTGTATCGGGCCGAGGCACCGCGGCGATATAGCGCTGGCGGGGGGCGGCAGCCAAGAGCCGGCAAAGGGACGACACCAAGGGCAGCGGGTATAGTGAAAATAGGAAAAAAGTCGCTTCCGCAGCGTTCCCAGGCGGCTTGGCGGCCAGCCACGATCGGGCGAGGGCCCCCGGCAAGGCCGGCAAGAAGGGTCCGGACCGATCCTGGCCGATTTTTGTACACGAAAGCGCTAGCGGAGGTTGACGAAACGCCCGGAAATCCATTAATAAGTCTCAAATATTCAGTCGGAGATTGAGCAGCGATGCCGGGCCGCAAAGGCATGGCACCGTTGGCTTTTTACGTTTGTGACCGTTCTCAGGCGACATTGGAACCGATGAAGAGCGGCCGGGACCTCCGGGTCTGGTGCGGTCTGGCCGCCGCAAGGAGTAGCTGACTTGGCTCGCATCGCTGGCGTCAACCTGCCGACCAACAAGCGCATCGTGATCGCGCTTCAGTACATTTACGGTATCGGCGGCGCCAAGGCGCACGAAATCCTGGGCAAAGTTTCTATCCCCGAGTCACGCCGGGTGTCGCAGCTCACCGACCAGGAAGTCCTGCAACTACGCGAGGTGATCGACCGCGACTACATGGTCGAGGGCGACCTGCGGCGTGAAGTCGCCATGAACATCAAGCGGCTGATGGATCTCGGCTGCTACAGGGGCTTGCGCCACCGGCGCGGCCTGCCGGTGCGTGGTCAACGCACCCATACCAACGCGCGGACCCGCAAAGGTCCCGCCAAGGCAATTGCCGGCAAGAAGAAATAGCGCGTGACACAGCGACAGTATGACGGCAGCGGAGCAGCCGGCTCCGATCCGCGAAAGGGTGAGAATGGGTAAGGAAGCCACGCGCGTCCGCCGGCGCGAACGCAAGAACATCGCCTCGGGCGTCGCGCATGTGAACGCGAGTTTCAACAACACCATGATCACGATCACCGACGTTCAGGGCAATACGATTGCTTGGTCGTCGGCGGGGACCATGGGTTTTAAAGGCTCGCGCAAATCGACGCCCTATGCGGCCCAGGTTGCCGCCGAGGATGCGGCGAAGAAAGCGCAAGAGCATGGCATGAGGACACTTGAAGTCGAGGTGGCCGGTCCGGGCTCGGGCCGGGAGTCGGCGCTACGCTCGTTGCAGGCGGCCGGCTTCACCATCACCTCAATCCGCGACGTGACCCCGATTCCCCACAATGGCTGCCGCCCGCGTAAGCGGCGGCGCGTATAGGACATCCGGCCGATGCAACAAACAGAACATCTGCCGCCGCTCGACCTTGAACCCAATTTTGACCCCACGGAGCGGAGTGGGGTGCGCGCGCCAATCACGCCGCGCAACGCGACGGGTGACAACGTGACAATCCAGAAGAATTGGCAGGAACTGATCAGGCCCAATAAATTGCAGGTCAGCGTCGGTGCCGACTCCCGGCGTTCGGCAACCGTGGTGGCCGAGCCGCTCGAACGCGGCTTCGGCGTAACGCTCGGTAATGCGCTGCGGCGTATTCTGCTGTCCTCATTGCAGGGCGCCGCCGTTCAATCGGTGCATATCGACGGCGTGCTGCACGAGTTTTCCTCGATCGCCGGCGTGCGCGAGGATGTCACCGACATCGTGCTCAACATCAAGGACATCGCCATCAAGATGCAGGGCGATGGGCCCAAGCGCATGGTGGTGAAGAAGCAGGGTCCCGGCACGGTGACCGCCTCCGACATCCAGACCGTCGGCGACATCGTCGTGCTCAATCCCGAGCTCGTGCTGTGCACGCTCGACGAGGGCGCCGAGATCCGCATGGAGTTCACGGTGAACACCGGCAAGGGCTACGTGCCGGCCGAGCGCAATCGGCCGGAGGACGCGCCGATCGGTCTCATTCCGGTCGACAGCCTGTATTCGCCGGTGCGCAAGGTTTCGTACAAAGTTGAGAACACGCGCGAGGGCCAGATACTCGATTACGACAAGCTGACGCTATCGATCGAGACCAACGGCGCGGTGAGCCCGGACGACTCGCTCGCCTATGCGGCGCGCATCCTGCAGGATCAGCTCAACGTGTTCGTCAATTTCGAAGAGCCCAAGCGCGAAACCGCGCACGAGGCGATCCCCGATCTCGCCTTCAATCCGGCCTTCCTTAAGAAGGTGGACGAGCTCGAACTCTCGGTGCGTTCGGCCAATTGTCTCAAGAACGACAACATCGTTTATATCGGCGATCTCGTTCAGAAGACGGAAGCCGAAATGCTCCGCACGCCGAATTTCGGCAGAAAGTCGCTCAACGAGATCAAGGAAGTGCTGGTGCAGATGGGCTTGCATCTCGGCATGGAAGTGCCGGGCTGGCCGCCTGAGAATATCGAGGAACTGGCCAAGCGCTTCGAGGATCATTACTGATCAGGTATCGGTAATCAGTCGTCAGGGATCAGACAGTCTCCTGATTCCTGATTGCTGGCACCTGATACTTGATACCCGGATTACTGACGGCTGAACCCCTGATAGCTGAATGCGTCACGCCAAAACCCATCGCAAATTCAACCGGCGCTCGGATCACCGCCGTTCCATGCTGGCGAATCTTGCCGCCTCGCTGATCAAGCACGAGCAGATCGTCACCACGCTGCCGAAGGCGAAGGATCTGCGCCCGGTAGTGGAGAAGCTCGTGACGCTCGGCAAGCGCGGCGGGTTGCATGCCCGCCGGCAAGCGATCGCGCAAATGCGCGACCTCGCCATGGTCAAGAAGCTGTTTGACGTTATCGGACCGCGCTACAAGGACCGCAACGGCGGCTATACGCG
Organism: Xanthobacteraceae bacterium; assembly: GCA_049650505.1. Lineage (GTDB taxonomy): Bacteria > Pseudomonadota > Alphaproteobacteria > Rhizobiales > Xanthobacteraceae > BOG-931. Next base: position 1,207 of record JBASAH010000074.1, on the reverse strand, counting down.
CGTCCTTAAAGCCGGTTTTCGCTACGGCGATTCGGCGCCCGTCGCGGTGATTGAGTTTGTCGATCGCGATGTCGCAGCGAAGGGCCTGGATTCCGGCCCGGTGCAGGAGCGCGCCGCGGCGGAGGCGGAGACAGCCGCTCCGGCCTGAACTCGAGCATGATCCGGAAAAATGAAAACCGGTTTTCCGATAAGATCATGCTCCATCAAGATGCTAGAGCGCCAAGCCGATCCAAACTGAAGCGGTGGCTCTCTGGTGCAAAAATAAGCGGCGTCGCCGCCCTGCTGCAGCCTCGGTCCGACGCCAATCTGTGGGCGTGTTGAATCGAGGTCTTATGCCGTTGCTCCGCTTTCGTATTTTCCTTGCTGCGTTTTGCCTGCTGGCGCTCTGCGTGACGGATGCGCTTGCCCAGCAGCGGCAGGTGCCTGCTTCGGCCGGCCAGCTTGAACTTTCCTTTGCGCCGATCGTCAAGCGCGTCGCGCCCGCGGTCGTCAATGTCTATGCCGCGCGCATTGTCGCCAACAACAATCCGTTCCTGGCCGATCCGTTCTTTCGACAGTTCTTCGGCGCGGTGCCGCGCGAGCAGGTCGAGCGTGCGCTGGGCTCCGGCGTTATCGTCGATCCGGCTGGGCTCGTCGTCACCAACTATCATGTGATCGAGGGCGCGAGCCAAGTGAAGGTTGCGCTTGCCGACAAACGCGAATTCGAGGCCGATATCGTGCTCAAAGATCAACGCAGCGACCTTGCGGTGCTGCGCGTCAAAGGCGCGAAGGAGCGATTTCCAACGCTGCAATTCGCCGATTCCGACGAGCTGCAGGTGGGCGATGTGGTACTGGCGATCGGCGACCCCTTCGGCGTCGGCCAGACCGTCACGCATGGGATTGTCTCGGCGGTGGCGCGTACCCAGGTCGGCATCAGCGATTACCAGTTCTTCATCCAGACTGACGCGGCGATTAATCCGGGCAATTCCGGCGGGGCGCTGGTCGATATGACCGGCCGGCTGGTCGGCATCAATTCGGCGATCTATTCCCGCTCCGGCGGCTCGCAGGGCATCGGCTTCGCGATCCCAGCGAACATGGTGCGCGTTGTGGTCGTCTCGGCGGAGGGCGGCAGCGGCGCGGTGAAACGGCCTTGGCTCGGCGCCAAGCTCCAAGCAGTCACGCCGGACATTGCCGACAGTCTCGGATTGGCGCGGCCGGCCGGCGCGCT
>JBASAH010000073.1:0-5611 GCA_049650505.1 Xanthobacteraceae bacterium | reverse complement strand
CTGGTCGGCGCGCAAGCCGGTCAATTCGAGAACGGTCCGCGCCTTATCGCGCGCATCGTTGCGATGCGGGTGGCGCAGAAACGCGCCGACCATCACATTGTGAAGCACGCTCATATCCGCAAATGTGGTCGGCACCTGAAAGGTGCGGCCGATGCCGGCGCGCGCATGCGCTTCCGGCGAAGCGCGCGTTAGATCCTTGCCGTCGAATATGATCCGCCCACCGCTCGGCGACATCTCGCCGGCCAGACAATTAAAGAAGGTCGATTTGCCGGCGCCGTTCGGACCGATCAATCCGATAATGTCGCCTTCGTTCACCGCCAGATCGGCGCCGGCGACAGCGTGGAATTCACCGAAGCTCTTCGACACGCTGATCGCTTCGAGAAGATGCTTCGCAGCGGTAATGCGCCCGGCGTCAGACATGGAGGCGTTTCCCCGAGATTGACGAACTTCGGAATCGGGATACCAGCCGCTGCCATAATTCGAACAGGCCGCCCGGCTCGAAGCGCGCGATCAAGACGATGATGCCGCCGTAGAGGATGTAGGTCAGTCCCGAGCCGCCGCCGCCGAACCAGGTATTGGTCGCGCTTTGCAGCGGGATGAGGATCAGGGCGCCGACCAAAGGCCCAAACAGCGTTCCCGCGCCGCCGAGCGCGGCGACGATGACCATCTGCACCGAAATCAGGATACCGAAGCCGCTATCAGGATCGATGAATCCGGTCTTTATCACATAGAGCGAGCCAGCGACCGATGTGAACGCGGCCGATAGTGCCAGCGCCTGCATCTTGGTGCGCCGCACCGGAACGCCGAGGCTGCGCGCGGCGCGCTCGCTCGCCTTGATCGCGCGCAGATAAAAGCCGAAGCGCCGGCGTTCGATGAACGTGGTCACCGCGAGCAGAAGCGCGAGCACGCCGAGGAACAGATAGTAGTACGGCACCTCGCTGCGAAAGGTGAGGTCCCACCAGCCGCGGGCAATGGCCGGTCCCTGCAAGCCAATGGCGGCGCCGACGAAATCCCAGGTACCGGTAAAGATCCGGATCAGCTCGGCAACCGCAATCGTGGCCATGCTGAAATAATGTCCGGTCAGCCGGAACGTCGGCATTCCGATCAGAAGCGACAGCCCGATCGACAGGACGATCGCAACCGGAATGCCGGCAATCGGCGGCCAGCCCCACAGCGAGTAAAACAATAACGGCGTATAGGCGCCGAGCCCGAAGAACATGCTGTGGCCGACCGAGACTTGGCCGGCATAGCCGCCGACGATATTCCATGCCGAAGCCGAGATCGCCGCCAACAGGAACGTCACGCCAACATCGCGGTAGAACGCGCCGGACAGCACCAGCGGATAGAGCAACAGCGCCACCGCGAGCAGAATGATGGCAAGGCGCGGCGGCGATAGAGCTTTGATCACAGTTTCCCCATCAATCCTTGCGGCCGGAACCACAACAGCGCGACGAAAAGGCCATAGACGACGATGTCTTTATAGATCGCGCCGAGCCAAAACGCTGAGATGGCCTGGATCAATCCAATGATCAGGCCGGCATAGAGCGAGCCGAGTACGCTGCCAAAACCGCCGAGCGCCACCACGACGAATGCGATGAGGCCGAAAGTCTCGCCAACCGACGGCGACCACGGATAGGCGGTCGCCATCAGCGCGCCGGCAATCCCGGCGGCGCCGGCGGATAAGCCCCAGGCCAGCATCTGCATGCGATCGGGGCGGATGCCCATCAGCATCGCGGCGGCACGATCTTCCGCTACCGCAAGGAGCCTGCTGCCCATCGCGCTGCGGGTGAGCAGAAGATGCAGCGCCAACGTCAGCGCAATGGCGAGCACGCCGCCGACGAGTTGCGCGACCGGCAGGAATATCCCGCCGAAATTGATGGTGCCGGCAAGCCAAGTCTGCGGCAGCGAAACGAAATTAGCAGAGAAGATATAAAACGCGGTATAGCGCAGAAGCAGCGCCAGCCCGAATGTCGAAAGAATCTGTGCGAGCATCGGACCGCGGATGACATGACGAATGAGCGACAAGTAAATCCCGACGCCGAGCACGAGTAATGCCAGGGCTGCGGCAATGGTGAACACCGCAGGACCACCGCCAAGCCACACGACCACCAGGAATGCGACATACATGCCAAGCATCACAAATTCGCCGTGGGCGAAATTGATGAAATTCATCATGCCCCAAATCAGCGTCAGGCCCGAGGAAAACAGCGCGTAGATCGCCCCAAGCAGCAGCCCACCGACAATCACTTGCAGAAAAACCATTCGCCCACCGCATCAATGGTTGAGTTTCCCGGACACCGTGCAGCGCGGTAGCGGTGCACCGCTGATCCGGGATCGTTGCAAACGCCGAGTACGTAGCGATCCCGGGTCTTGCGACGCATCACTGGCGTGCTTCGCCGCACTCGGGAAATCTTTTCTAAATGTCGGCACCCCGAATCAAATCATCCGTCGCCCTAATGCGTCCAGCCGGTCATCGGCCATTGCAGTTTGCTTGTGGCGGCGGTCTCCGGCCAGACCAGTTCGTAGCGGTTGCCGTGCAACTGAATGAGATAGGTCGAAGCCAGAATGTTTTGCCCTGTTTCGTCGTATTTGATGCCTTGGTAGCCCATCATCAGCTGGTCCGGCTTGAGGTCGGTCTTGGCGAGCGAATCGCGAATCTTTTCCGGATCGGTGGAGCCGGCGCGATCGATCGCGTCGGCCAGCGCGAGGAATCCCTGCATATTGCGCCCGGATGTATCGTCGAGGTCGCGGCCGGTCTTGGCTTTGTACATTTCATTGATCTTATAGGTCGTCGAACCGGGTTTGCCGACGTCCCAGGCGCTCCGATTCATCAGCCCCTGGCCGATATCGCTGATGGCCGGAACGAACGACGGATCGGAAAATCCACTGTCATCGCCGAGCACCATCGGCGGCCTGTAGTCGAAATTTTTGAGCGTCTTGAGGTAGAGGATCGAATCCGCCGTATAGCTGATGAATATGATGACCTCGGGCTTCTTGTCCTTCAACTGCAGGACCTGCGCGCTGACATCAGTCGAGCTGGCGCTGTAGGGAATGCGGATTGCGACCGGCATATTGTTCTTCTTGGCCTCGGCTTCAATTGCGTCGGCGACTGAGGTGCCGTAATCGGTATTTTCATTGACGATGGCGATCGAATTGATTGCCCTGCCCTCTTTCTTCATATCGGCGAAGAAACGCATATAGGTGCGCGCATAGTCGGTCGCGATCGGCGTAGCGCGGAACACGTGCTTGAAACCGCGCGTCGTGATATTGAGCGCAGCCGAATCCCCGACCATGAATGGAGTGCCATAACGCTCGGCGACGGGCGTCGCCGTAAAGGTGCAGGAGGATTGATAGGCGCCCATCAAGGCATTGACCTTGTCCTCGGTGATCAGCCGCGTTGCCAATTGTTGCGCCAGCGACGGGTTACCCTGGTGATCGACGAAAACGACATCGAGCTTGGCGCCGCCCAAATGCGGCAGGCCGGTCGTCGCGGCAAGCGGCAGATTGGCAAGTTCCGGATGCGCATTGTTGACGATCTCGGCTGCGACTTCGATCGCCGCCTTGGAGGCTTGCCCGGCCGCGGCGGCATTGCCGGTCAGCGGCATCAAAATGCCGATTTTGACGCTCTCGGCAGCGCCGGTTATTGCCGCACCAAACACGCTCGCCGCAATCCATAGCCCGGCAAAGAACTTGGTCGATTTTTTCATTTTTCCTCCGTCGTTCGGGTACCCAGCGCACCTGGCGAAATGCTGCGGGATCGTCAGACCGCGTTGTCCGCGGCGGGCATGTTTTCTAATCTCTCGCGGCCACGGTAGAAAGGCGAGCGCAGGCAGTCAATAATCGCGCGCCGCTTAGCAAAAGACGACGGGAGAGCGATGTGGCCGAGCACTATGACGTGACGATCGCCACCGTGCGGCCGGGAAGGCATCCGCAGGCGCTCGCGGTCCTTGGCAAAACGCTCGCTGATGACGCAGACCTGCTGGCATGCTGGTATTCTGAAATCGGCGCGCTCAACCGCATTCTCATCATCCGCAAAGCCGGCGATGCCGCCGCTGCCATTGAAAATCGCTTTGCCGCGCTCGCGTCAAACAGCCCATTCGGCATCGGCGAATTCGTTACCGAGCTGTCGCTCGACACCTACGTTTCATTCGATTTTGTCGCGCCGCTGCGGCCAGGAGAATTCGGCCCGTGTTACGAGGTGCGTAGCTACGTGCTCAAGCCGGATGGCTTGGCGCCGACCACGGAGCTGTGGCGCAAAGCCGTTCCGGGACGCGTGCGGATTTCGCCATTGCTGGCGGCGATGGTCGCGGTGACCGGCGCGGCGATCCGCTTCATGCACATCTGGCCCTATAAAACATTCGATGAACGCGCGCGGCTGCGTGATAAAGCGGTCGCCGAAGGGGTGTGGCCGCCACCCGGCGGACCCAGTCATTTGCTCGCGCAGCAGGCCGATATTTACTTGCCGGCTTCATTCTCGCCGATACGGTGAGGCTAGGTCTTCGTTTCCCGGATTGACGCCGACCCGACCCAATTCATCCCCCAGCCGCCTGCTCCATTGCCAGCTCGGCTTTCAGATTTTCCAGGTCGCGATAGATGGAGGCGACCGCGAGCACGCGGCCGTCGCGCTGATAGCGCAACAGGCAATCCTTCGCTTTGACATCGCCCTCGACCGTTATCTGGTCCCAACGCTCGGCATGGCCGATATAGTTGATTGGCACGTCATAGTGCTGGCTCCAGAAGAACGGCACGGCGTCGAAGCGCTCGTTGAGCCCAAGCATGTTGGCGGCCGCCGCCTGGCCTTGGCGCTCGGCGACCACCCAGTGCTCGACGCGGATGCGCTCACCGGAATGCGGATCCGGCCAGCGCGCTATGTCGCCGGCGGCATAAATCCCGGGCGCGCTGGTTTCCAGATATTCGTTGACCGCGACTCCGCGATCGATCGTAAGCCCGGCTTGTTCGGCGAGCGTAAGACGCGGGCGCACGCCGATGCCGACGATGACCATGTCGGCGTCCAGCGCGCCGCCGTTCTTGAGCGCCGCGCGCTTGCCCTCGATGGCGGTCACGGTGTCGCCAAGATGAAAAACGACGCCGTGCTCCTCGTGCAGTCCCCGAACGAAGTCGCCGAGCTGCGGCCCGAATACGCGCTCCATCGGCCGCGATTCCGGGGCCACCACATGGACCTCGACGCCGCGGGCGCGCAGCGATGCCGCCACTTCAAGCCCGATGAAACTTGCGCCGATAACGACAGCGCCCCGCGCGCTCTTCGTGGCATCGATGATGGCGCGGCAATCGGCGAGTGATCGCAAAGTGTGGACATGCGGCTGGTCGGCTCCAGGGATCGCAAGCCGGACCGGCTCGGCGCCAGTCGCCAGCAACAAGCGGTCGTAATTTAAGCGTTCGCCCCGCGCGATAACGACTTCGCGTCGCTTGGCATCGATACCGGTAACCGTGGTCTTGCGGCGCAGATTGATGGCGTTTTCTGCATAGAAATCGTCGGGGCGCAGCGGCAGCCAATCGTCCGGCACGCTGCCGGCAAGGTAATCCTTCGACAAATTGGGCCGGTCAACCGGCGGCGCATCGTCATCGCTCAGCATCACGATGCTGCCGCGGT
>JBASAH010000072.1:0-11208 GCA_049650505.1 Xanthobacteraceae bacterium | reverse complement strand
ACGGCACGTATGGGGGACAAGGCAAAGCCGCTGGTTTCGTGGGCCGGCGGCTCTGCTGTGGAACTCAGTCTTTTTGTGCTCGCGGTCATATCGCCCAAAATCGATCCGAGATCAGATGCGCGTGGGTCTGACCTCAAAAGGCACCCGCATCATTCGTGATGACTGGAGCTTCCGCTATCCACCGGTTGCACTGCACCGCCTTACTAGCGCCGCTGCGCTTCGCTTCCCTTCATGGGGGCGATTCTAGAGATGCCACCAGAGGTGCGGGCGGCGCATTTCTCGCGTGAATTAGATCGCTTTGTGATCGAGGCGTTGCGCGCCGTGAAGCGGCAAGGCGGCGAGCAAGCGTTTAATCGCACAGCGCGAGATCTGGTCATCTCGGTTTGCGCGATCCTGGCCTATGAGCGAGGGACGGATGTGGTAGTCGGCATGTTCGACGTAATCGAGCGCGTATTGGCGGACGAACAATAGTGACTCAGACGCGGCAGCTACAAGCTGGCCAGCAGCGTCATTACCTCAAGACTTTGCCTACCGTGCGCGAGTTTGCGACCGCTTTGCGGTCTTTGGTTTCAAAAGCCAAGAAAGATCCTAAAGATGCGGGGTGTTTCAATCGGGGCCGCGAGAACAATTAGTCAGATCAGCCGAAGGGATTATACGGCTTGCAATCAAAAGCGGCGGTGCGATTGAAATCATCCATAAGGCGCCAGATGGTGATTGACAGCCGAAGGTGCCAGCCGGTCGGTAGGAGCCAATGTTCTGACGCTAAGCCATGTTTCGATACCGATCAGGATCAACACAGCGGCAGCGGCGGTTAAGAAGCTGATCTTGCTATGCACCTCCGCATTCAGCCCACCATTCCTCCCGACGAAAATGCCACTTACGTCGTTTTGTGGCCTTGGCATGTAACCAGCGTCACAGTGAAATGGTGTGGCCATCGCTAAGCTGGCGGAGCTTATTTGCGGCCATGGGGGCGCGCCAGCGTGGATTACTACTTCCCCGATCCCGATCACCCCGATTTGCAACCATTCATCCAGGCATTTGCTCGAATGATGTTCGCGCATGCCGAATTTGAGCATCGATTTGCCAATCTGGTGAGCGTGATCGCAAGAAAAAAAGATGATCCGCTATTCGGCGAACGACCAAAAAACCAATGGGCAGTCGAGAAGCGAGCAAAAGAATTGAAGAACTTTGCTGCCGAAAGGGCGGATAGGCACGCGGGCGGTCTGCCCGAGATCGATGAGATCTTGGTGTATGTTCGCCAAGCAAACCAGTTATCCCGAGATCGCAATCTGCTAGCACATGGCATTTGGTGGCAGTTTGATGCCGCGAGATCCTCTGTCACCGTGCGGTCGGGAAAAGTGCGACTCGATCAAAACCCGCACCAAATGTTCACGGTCGAGCGGATCGAGAAACTTGCTAAGGGATTTGGCGAACTCGAAGCTGACCTTTACAGACTCCAACGCGCGATTGAGGCTCGCGGCTCTGAAGTCACATAATGCCAGAGCAATCGTGAACTACCGATAGATCTCGTCGGGGATTTCCTGTCGCGGCAGAGCCTTCGCATCACTCGTCTGTTCTAACTGGAGCACGTTCATTGTGTCGTTGATTCCGTTGTGTGAAGCGGTGGCATCCCGCGGGTTGGCCAAGGATCGACTTTTGCGCTCACGCTCCCGGCGAGACTACGTGAATTACGACAATTTAGCTTAGCCGGCGCCGCCCCGGAAATTGCCGCAGCGCTGCTCGACTCCGACAAGATCAATTTCTTCGGTGATCAGATCTTTGTGAAGGAACCGGGCACGCGGGAGCGCACGGCGTTCCATCAAGATGCGACGTATTTTGAAATTGAGGGGGAAAAATGCTGCGTACTCTGGATTCCCGCTGATCCTGTCACGCTCGAAAGCGGAACGATCTTGTACGTCCGCGGATCACACCGTGACGGTAAGTTGTATGAGCCAAATGTATTTATCGCCCAGACGCCGCTACCGGGCGCTCAAGGTGACCCTTTGCCCGATATCGAAGGTCACATGGACCAGTATGACATCATCCACTTCGACGTGGAGCCCGGCGATGTCATCGTTCATCACTATCGGACCATTCATGGCGCAGGCGGCAACCACAGCCGTTATCAGGTTCGACGCGCGGCCTCATTGCGCTATTGCGGAGACGATATTCGCTTCCAAATGCGGCCTTGGACTCCGAAACAGCTGCATCACACCTCCCGTTTGAGAGATGTGCCCCCCTCAGTGGACCAGATTTTCCAGTGGTTTGGACGCGCCATGCCCAGGAAGCAGCCTAATCAAGCCGAAACGCAGTCTCTCCAGGCAAGCGCAACAGAGGAGAGCGTCTCCATGCCGCCGAGAGCGGGTGCCGACAGGACCGCGTCATTGAAAACTATTGAAGTCCTTCTCGATTACGCGATTCTCGAAAGTGCAGAGTTGAGTCTCCCGTTGGTTGTTTGTCTCCTGCGGATGGCTCGTTTGGAACTAGGCCACAGCCTCGGGACAGACGAAAGCACGGAGCTAGCCGAAGAAGGCATCCATTGAAATTACAAACAAGGTTTTCTGCCCGCTGAACATTCAGAATCTGACCGCTTCTACTTATTGTCACTACGCGCTTTTGTGACCACTTTCATTTTATCGGCCATTTGAGTGATGAGTTCAACGATTGTTCGTCGGATTCGAGGATCGCGTATCTCGGCGAAGGCTTCAGCGAGCCTAACTGCATTTGCATCTGCAAGCAGCTCTTGGGGGCTGCTGACGTGATTGACGTGACCCCTTTCGACCCCCTCGAACAACGACGGTATCGGAATGTTGAGAGCCGCGGCGATCTGCGCCAGCCGGCTCGCTCCAACGCGGTTCACACCTTTTTCATATTTTTGGATCTGTTGAAATGTTACACCCACTTGCCGGGTCAGAACTGATTGCGATATTCGCATTTTCTGTCGGAATATACGAATGTTTCTGCCGACGACTTCGTCAGCCTTGGACTGTCCCGTTCGTGGCATCGCTTTAATCCAAGTGTTTTTGCGAATCGCGAGCGAATTATAGCTCGCCAACGCAGCTTAAGACCTTTCTTGGGCCGTTTATTTTTGCAAAAACGCGGTCAGCGCATAGCCTCAAATAATCGAAATAACGCTGCACGCGTGGGGCAACGTGTCGATAAATTAGAATCCATCCTCTTGCAGCGTTGATTGCCGCGTGCCGGGCGGCACAATAGGTTCATTTGGGCCCACCATCCTGCGTCGCGCTTCGCTATACTGAACTCACCATTGCAGGAGGGCGCGCCGATGCGACCGTTCGAGGGAATCCGGGTAATCGACGTCACCCACGTTCTGGCCGGCCCTTTCGCCACTTATCAGCTCGCCGTCCTGGGCGCCGACGTCATCAAGGTCGAGCATCCGGACGATCCGGATCAAAGCCGCGGCGTTGGCGCGGATAAAACACTTAACCGACGGAAGATGGGCACCGCGTTCCTGACGCAAGCCTCGAACAAGCGCTCGATCGCCTTGGACTTGAAGCTGGAGAAAGATCGCGAGGTTCTGAAAAAGCTGGTCGCCACCGCCGACGTGTTCGTCGAGAACTATCGTCCCGGCGCGTTCGAGACGCTGGGCCTCGGCTACGAGGCGCTGGCGGCGATCAATCCGCGGCTGATCTATGCATCGTTCTCGGCATTCGGGCAAAGCGGGCCCCGCGCTACGCAAACGGCTTACGATCACGTGATCCAGGCGACTTCCGGCATCATGGCGATGACCGGAACCAAGGACGTGCACCCGATCAAGTTCGGCACACCCGCGGTCGACTACGCCACCGGCACCACGGGCGCGTTCGCTTTGGCTGCGGCGCTGTTTCAACGCGAGCGCACCGGCAAAGGCCAGCGCATCGACATGGCGATGCTCGACGTGGCGATGATCCTGATGAGTTCGCATCTCACCGGCTATCTGCGCAATGGCGCCCATCCCAAGCCGCACGGCAACAGCCATCCGCATGCGACGAATTCCGCGTATATGGCCAAAAGCGGAATGGTGATGCTGGGGGCCAGCAATTTGCGCCAGCAGCGCCGTTTGTGGACGGTGCTCGGCCGTCCCGACATGATCAAGCGCAGTAATGACGAGCGCGACGCCGACCATGAACGCGAAGTAGCCGTGCTCACGGAAATCCTGGCGACGCGCAGCGCGGACGAATGGGAGGATTTCCTGCAGGCGCGGCACGTGCCGGCCGCGCGGGTGCGCACGATGGGCGAAGCCTTAGCCGATCAGCAGGTCGCAACGCGCGGCCTCATTCATCGCCACGCGACAGCTGCAGGCATCGAGGGTGAACTCGCCGTGCCGCTGGCGGCATTCACCTTTGCCCATGATGGCCCGCGCATCGACACGCCGCCGCCTACGCTCGGTCAGCACAACGAAGAAATTTTCGCCGAACTCGGGCAAGGGGGTGGGGCGCGCAAAACAGCCGCAATGCGGTCGTAGCGCCGTATTTAGGAATGAAGGAGCGGACGACTTGGCGCAGGAAATCGAAAAGAAAATATCCTTAGCCGATATGAGCCTAGACGAGCTCGCCGCCGAACTCGCACGCCTGCCCGAAACGAGCGAGGTGGCCGGAATGTACCATGACGAAATTGTTCGTCGGCACAGCCAGACCACGCTCGACACCACTACGGTGCAGCTCATCTCTGAAAGACGAAGTTATTCGACGTGGACAGTGGTCATTCTTGCACTTGCGATATTTGCAATGGTTGCAGGAATAATGCTGCAAAAGTGATCGCGACTCGTCGCGTCATTCACCGCCAGGCGACAGCCGCGATCGGCGCAAACAATATTTATAAGTCAGCTGCCAGCGCTTTTCAGATCGGGCGCGCCGTCATAAAGCCACGCCAAGCATTTGAACATATGCGCTTCGTCCCAGTCGGCGACGGTCGCATTGCGCACCTCGCGGGTGACGCCTTCGGGATGAATGAGCCACTCCCACATAGCGCGCGATTCCAGCTGCACGCGTGCGGTGCGGGTGAGGCGCAGCGCCTCATAGCGGCGAAACGCGGCGGTGAAATCGCCCTCGGCGGCGTGGATCGTTTCGGCGAGGCAGAGCCCATCTTCGATCGCCATGCAAGCTCCCTGCGCCAGCGATTGCAACGGCGCATGCGCGGCGTCGCCCAGGAGCACGACGCGGCCCTTGTGCCAATGCCGCGCCGGCGCGCGATCGGCAACCGAACGGCGCCAGCGAAAGTCCATCATCGCGTTCAATTCGCGTATCGCCGGGTGCGCGTCGCGGTATGTTTGCTCAAGTTCGGCGCGGTAGCTCGCCGCATCGGCTTTCTCGGCATGGGTCCAGGTGCGAAACACCGCGACGATGTTGAACTCGGCGCCATGGCGCAGCGGATAATGCACGACGTGATAGCCTGGCCCAGCCCACAAAACGACGGCGTCGCGCGGCACCTCGGTCTTTAATTCCCGCATCGGCACAATCGTGCGCAGCGCCGCATAGCCGACCGGACGCGGTTCGCCATCGCCGATGATTTTCTGCCGAAACAGCGAACGAACACCGTCGGCTGCGACCACCGCCGGGCCGTCAAATGTGCGGCCATCCGCCGTCGCGATGCTGACATTGTCACCACGATCCTCGAACCCGATCGCCTGGGCATTAGGCACAAGTTCAATATGTTCGCTGCGACGGCAGGCATCGAGCAGAACGTTATGGAGGTCGATGCGGTGAACGATGATGTAGGGATATTTGAAACGCGTCCGAAAAGACGCGCCGGTTGGAATTCTCGCCAGTTCTTCGCCGCCCAGCGCGTCCAGCATCAATAAAGCGGGCGGAGAATCCGCAACGGCAAGGACATCGGCCATGAGGCCGAGACGGTCAAAGACGTGAAAAACATTAGGGCCAAATTGGATGCCGTAGCCGATGGCGCCGAATTCCGCGGCGCCTTCAAGTACCCGCGTGGCATAGGCGCGCCGCGCCAAGGCCAGCGCCGTGGTTAGCCCGCCCAGTCCACCGCCGACAATCAGGATGGGATCGCGCTTCATCGGCAAAGATTAGCACCCGATCGCACAGCTCAACAGGTTTGCAGGGTGACTGGCGTCATTCGGCATGGGCAAGAGGCGACGCGTGATGTTAGATTTTCCGTATGCCCTCCATCACCCGCCGCGATTTTCTCAACGGCACCGCGCTGGCTATCGCCGCAGGCTTGACGCCAGCGGCGCAGCTTGGGGCCGCGACTGCGCACTATCCTCCGGCGCTGACCGGCATGCGCGGCCAGCATCCCGGCTCATTCGAAGCCGCACATGCATTCGCGCGTGAAGGCCAGCGCTTCGGCGTCGACAGTGCCGCAGCCGAAGAGAATTATGATTTGGTCGTGGTCGGCGCGGGCATCAGCGGGCTTGCCGCCGCGTGGTTTTATCGCCGCGCGGTCGGGGCGGGGGCCCGCATTCTCGTTCTCGACAATCACGATGATTTTGGCGGCCATGCCAAACGCAACGAATTCGCGGGCGGGGCGCGCACGCTGATCGGCTACGGCGGCAGTCAATCGATCCAGTCGCCGAAGACATTGTGGAGCGACGTCGCCAAGGGTCTGCTGCGCGATGTCGGCGTCGATATCGCGCGGTTCGAGACCGCGTTTGAGCGCGGCTTGTATTCGTCGCTCGGCCTGTCACGCGGCGTGTTTTTCGACCGCGAAACGTTCGGCCGCGACATGCTCATTGCCAGCGATCCGCTTTTGTCGCGCGGGATGGACACAGGGGTGCTGGTAAAATTCGTCGCTGCCATGCCGCTTGCCGATCTCAGCAAGCAAAAATTGCTGGCGCTGTACGATCCTGCCCGCGATCCGCTCGCCGGCAAATCGGCCGAGGAGAAGCTTAGAATTCTCAAGACCACGAGCTATCGGGATTATCTGATCAAGCTTTGCGGCTGCAGCGAGGAGGTGGCGAATTGTTTCCAGGGCCGCCCGCTCGGCTTCTTCGGGCTCGGCTGCGACGCGGTGCCGGCGTTTGAACTGCGCAGCTTCGGTTATCCCGGCTTCGCCGGCCTTGGTCTTGCCTCCGACGAGCATCCGGAATGGAGCGAGCCGTACATCTATCATTTCCCCGACGGCAACGCCTCGCTGGCGCGCCTGCTGGTGCGTGCGCTTGTTCCGGGAGTGGCGCCTGGCCATACCATGGACGACATCGTGCCCGCCGGCTTCGACTACGATCGACTGGATCGCGACGCCAGCAGCGTCCGCATTCGGCTCAATTCGACCGTTGTCGATGTGCGGCAACGCGGTGAGGCGGTCAGCATCGGCTATGTCCGCGACGGTGCACCGCATCGCGTCACGGCAAAACACGCCGTCCTCGCCTGCTTTCACATGATGATTCCATATCTCGTGCCGCAGCTGCCGCAGGCGCAGCGCGAGGCGCTCGCGCTCAATGTGAAGACGCCGCTCGTTTATACCAATGTCGTGACGCGCAACTGGCAGCCGTGGCTGGCGCTCAAGGTCTCCGACATTGCCGCGCCGATGAGCTTCTTCAATCACGTCGCGCTCGACTTTCCAGTTGATCTTGGCGGCTATCGCCATCCGCGCGATCCGGCGGAGCCGATCGTGCTCCATCTCGAGCACGTACCGGGCGCACCGAATTCCGGGCTCGACGCGCGTGCCCAATTTCACATCGGCCAAGCGAAGCTTTTCGCCATGACGTTCGCGGATTTCGAAGCGCGTATCCGCGATCAGCTCGGCCGCATGCTCGGCGCCGGCGGCTTTGACGGCGAGCGCGATATCGCGGCGATTACCGTCAATCGCTGGCCGCACGGTTACGGCTACGTCGAAAATTCGCTGTTCGACGGCGACGATTACGAGGATCGCGTTCTCAGGCTGGCGCGCCGGCCGTTCGGTCGTGTCGCCATCGCCAATTCCGACGCCGCCGGCGATGCCTATGCGCATCTCGCTATCAACGAGGCTGCGCGCGCGGTGCAAGAATTATTTTCCTAGTGCAATTTCACCTGCGGCTCGGTGCGCCGCGTGATGACGCGGACAAGCGTGTCGAGCGCGACCTTGATGAAGCCATGGAGCGCGTATTCATGCATCTTGTACAGCGACACATACATGAATCGCGCGAAATAGCCTTCGATAAAGAAGCTGCTGCCGACCAGCTTGCCCATCAAGCTGCCGACCGTGCTGTACTGGCCGAGCGATACCAGCGAGCCGAAGTCGCGGTAATGCCACGGCTGGACAGCGTGCCCGGCCAACTGCCGCCGCAGTTGTTTTGCTAGATGCGTCGCTTGCTGATGCGCAGCCTGGGCGCGCGGCGGCACTAGCATGTTTTTTTCCGGCCCATCTCTTTCCGGCCACGGACAGGCAGCGCAATCGCCGATCGCAAAGATGTTGTCGTCGCGCCTGGTCTGCAGGGTCTGGCGTACGACGAGCTGATTGCTGGCATTGGTTTCGAGCCCGTCGATATTTTTGAGGAAGGCAGGCGCCTTGACGCCGGCGGCCCAAACGACGAGCTCGGCATTGATGCTGCCGCCATTGGCAAGTCTGACCTCATTCGGCATGACGTCGGCGACCTTCGCCGACGTGTAGACCTTGACGCCAAGCTTGCCCAGGAGCTCGGTCGCGGCTTCGGAGATCCGGGCCGGCAATGCCGGCAGAATACGGTCCGCAGCCTCGATGACATGCAGCCTGATGTCCCTGTCAGGATCGATGCGATCAAGGCCATAGGCAACGAGCTCTCGTGTCGTCTTGTGCAGTTCGGCAGCGAGTTCGACACCAGTGGCACCGGCGCCAACGATGGCGACCTGGAGCTGGCCCGGCCGCAATGGCTGGTTCTGGTTTTGCGCGCGCAAGCATGCGTCGACGAGCCGACGGTGGAATCGCGCGGCTTGCTCCGGCGTCTCCAGGCAGATCGCATGCTCCATGACGCCGGGCGTGCCGAAATCATTGGTCAGGCTGCCAACGGCCAAAACCAAAGTATCGTACGGATAGCCGCGCGCCGGCGTAACCTCGGTGCCATCCTCCTCGACAACCGGACCAACCAGCACCTCGCGCTGGTTGCGGTCGAGCCCGACCATCTCTCCGGTGCGATAATGAAAGTGATGCCAGTGGGCCTGCGCCAGGTAATCGAGCTCATGATGGCCGAGATCCATGCTGCCGGCGGCAATCTCATGTAAGAGCGGCTTCCATAGATGCGTGGGAGCCTTGTCGATGAGTGTTACGTCTGCTTTGCCGCGACGGCCGAGTTTGTCGCCGAGCCGGGTGGCAAGTTCGAGACCACCGGCACCGCCGCCAACCACGACAATCCGATGCGGGCGGGCTAACTGATCCGCTGCGCCCGTCCGTGTCCCGCGTAGTGCAGGATCCATCGCTCACTCCTATGGCTGCAAACTCAGCGCACGAGACTCAGCGCACGAGAGAAGGGCGCTTATTGTCGAACGTCCAGCCGGGGATGAGATACTGCATTGCCATTGCATCATCGCGCGTGCCGAGGCCGTGCGATTGGTAGAGCGCGTGTGCTCGCTCGATTTGAGTAAGGTCGACGTCGATGCCCAGTCCCGGGCGTTCCGGCAGCGCGACCACGCCACCGCGGATTTGCAACGGCTCTTTGGTCAATCGCTGACCATCTTGCCAAATCCAATGGGTGTCGATTGCGGTGATCCGGCCCGGCGCCGCCGCGGCCACATGCGTGAACATGGCCAGCGAAATATCGAAATGATTGTTGGAATGCGATCCCCAGGTCAGACCCCAGTCACGGCACATCTGCGCCACGCGCACCGCGCCCTGCATCGTCCAGAAATGCGGATCGGCGAGTGGGATATCGACCGATTGCAGCACGATCGCATGACCCATTTGCCGCCAATCGGTCGCCACCATATTGGTCGCCGTCGGCAGGCCGGTCGCGCGGCGAAATTCGGCCATGACTTCGCGGCCTGAATAGCCGCGCTCGGCGCCGCAAGGATCTTCGGCGTAGGCGAGCACGCCGTGCATTCCGCTGCACAACTGGATTGCCTCTTCGAGCGGCCACGCGCCGTTTGGATCAAGAGTAATCCGCGCTTGCGGAAAATGTTCTGCCAGTGCGGTTACCGCTTCGATCTCTTGCTCGCCGCGCAGCACGCCGCCTTTTAATTTGAAATCTTCGAAGCCGTAATGCGCATAGGCCGCTTCGGCGAGGCGCACTACGGCTTGCGTCGTCAAAGCCGCATCGTGACGCAGACGAAACCAGTCGATCTTGGCGGTCGGCTCGGCCCGGTAAGGCAGATCGGTCTTTTTGCGGTCGCCGACAAAGAACAAGTAACCAAGCATCTTCACGGCGCTGCGCTGTTGTCCTTCCCCGAGTAGCGCCGCCACCGGCACGCCGAGGAACTGACCCAACAGATCAAGCAGCGACGCCTCGACCGCGGTCACTGCATGAATGGCCACGCGCTGATCGAAGGTTTGCAATCCGCGTCCGCCGGTCTCGCGATCGGCGAAGCTTTTGCGCATTGTGTTGAGAATGTCGTTGTGGGTACCGATCGAGCGGCCCACGACCAATTGCCGGGCGTCCTCCAATGTTTGCCGTATGTGCTCGCCGCCGGGCACCTCGCCGACGCCGGTATGGCCGGCATTATCGCGAACAATGACGATATTGCGCGTGAAGAACGGCGCGTGCGCGCCCGATAGATTGAGCAGCATGCCGTCGTGGCCGGCCACCGGGACAACACGCATCTCGGTGACTTTTGGCGAAGACGACAGATAATTGTCGGGCCGGATCGTCATGAAAATCCTGCTGTGCGCTACTCTAGCCGCAAGCACTCGATTTTGCGACCGCCGGTCACCAAGCTGCCGGCGCGTTTTGTGGTCTGGCGCTTCCTGCTAACATCGCGCCTGGAGCGGATTTGCAACGAAATCGATGACCATGAAAGCGCTGGTTTATACGGAGCCGAACGTTCTGGTGTGCCGCGAAGAGCCGGAACCCACGCCCGGCAACGATGAGGTGTTGGTTCGCGTCGAGGCGGTTGGGATTTGCGGCTCGGACATGCACGCCTATCACGGCCACGATTCACGCCGGCCGCCGCCGCTCGTGCTCGGGCACGAAGCTGCGGGCTCGATCGTCAGCGGTCCCGATCGTGGCGCCCGCGTCGCCGTCAACCCGCTGGTCCCTTGCGGGACATGCGACTGGTGCCTTGAGGGCCGCCCGCATCTTTGCCCCTCGCGCCAGCTGCTTTCAGTGCCGCCGCGGGCCGGCGCCTTTGCTGAACTGGTGCGGGT
>JBASAH010000071.1:0-4392 GCA_049650505.1 Xanthobacteraceae bacterium | reverse complement strand
AGCCTGTACCGCCTCGATCAATTCTTCGGCGCCACGGTTGCGGTCGGCGTCGCGCGCCGGATCGACAACATGAAGCCGGATATGATCCTCGATCACTTCAGTCATCAGGCTTGAGAGCGCGCCGCGCGCGGCGACAATGAGATGCAGCACATCGGAGCAGCCCTTGTCCTCTTCGAGGGCGCGCTCGACTGCTTCGATTTGGCCGCGCGCCCGCCTGACCCGGTTCAGGAGCTTAAGCTTTTCGCGCTTGGTGTGAGACAAGGTTGATCGCCTCTGTGCTGCCGGATATAGGGTAGGGGGTATGGTATGCGGCGGCGCCTACAATGTCGAGAGTGCGGCGCCCACATTGACGAGATCGATTGTGGAACAATCGGCCGCGAGGGGACTGGCACTCCGGTCTAGCGCAGCAAGCTAGCCGGCCACCATTCGCTCACGGCGGGGCGAGCCATTGCCGCACTTTTGTTGGCGTTGCGCTGGCAGTAATGGTCATAGCGGCAGGTGATTGAGTCGGGGACGTCATGAGGGGGCGAGGTCTTCTTGGGCTGGGCCTGCTTGCGATCGCGGGCGGCACTCAAGCGGCCGATCTGTCGAGCGTGCTGCCGAGGAAGGCGCCGCCGTCAACGGTCGCGCCTTACGATTGGACCGGATTCTATGCCGGCGGCCATCTCGGCTACGCCGCGGGCGTATCCAATTGGACGGCGACGCAGGCTGGGGCGGCATCACCGAGCCTGTCCGGCTCGCTCGCTATGTTCGAGGGTTACAACTTCTCCAATGGCGGCGGTAGTTATCTGCTCGGCTTCCAGGCAGGCTACAATTACATGTTTCCATCGCGCCTCGTCCTTGGCGCCGAGGCCGATATATCGTTTCCGAGCGTGCTGGGCGCCAGCCAGGCGATAGCCTCGCCGCTGATCGGCCAGGCGATTTACCGCGACCAGGTCGAAATGTCTGGCACGGTGCGCGGCCGTGTTGGCTACGCGGCCGCGCAGTGGCTGTTCTATGCGACCGGCGGCTTCGCCTACAGCTTCGATCATCTCGGCCGTACTCAGGTTTCCGGCGCCGCCGCTGGCGGCACCGCCGTGGCGGGCACGGTCGAGAACCTGTTCCTGGTGCCGCGGATCGGCGGTGCGGCTGGCGCTGGCGTTGAGGTCGCGCTGACGCCGAACTGGACGGCGCGGCTTGAATATCTGTTTACCGATTACGGTTCGCGCAGCGTCACGTTTCCGGCCGCCGCGCAGCGGTTTGACTCCGATCTGGCATTGCACACGCTGCGCCTCGGCCTCGATTACAAGTTCGGCCACGACGGCATCGATCCACAAATTTTCACCAAGGGGCCCGATGCGCTCGACCTCGGTTCCTTTGTCGTGCACGGGCAGACAACTTTCGTCGAACAATATGCGCCGCCGTTCCGCTCCCCCTATGTCGGCCAGAACAGTCTCATCCCCAACCAGGGCCGCGAGACCTGGGATGTGACGGCTGGCGTCGGTGTCAAGCTGTGGCAGGGCGCCGAGTTGTGGTTCGACCCCGAGATCGATCAAGGTTTTGGACTAAGCGCCACCGTGGGCGTCGCCGGCTTCCCCGCTGGAACGGCATTCAAGGTCGGCGCTTCGGTGCCTTATGCGCGGTTGCAAAAGATGTTTTTGCGCCAGACGATCGATCTGGGCGGCGAGACACAGAAGACCGATGCCGGCTTTAATCAATTTGCCGGATCGCAAACCGCTGATCGGCTCGTTGTCACGATCGGCAAGTTCGCCGCGACCGACGTGTTCGACGTCAACAAGTATGCGAATAATCCGCGCAAGGATTTCATGAACTGGGCGCTGATCAATACCGGGACGTTCGACTATGCCGCGGACGCCTGGGGCTACACCTACGGCGCCGCCGCCGAATGGTATCAAGACAAATGGACGTTCCGTGGCGGATGGTTCGATCTCGCGGTTGTCCCCAACAGCCTAGACCTGGACCTTTCCTTCCGTCAGCTCCAATGGCTCGGCGAAATCGAACGGCGTTACGATTTATGGGGCCATCCTGGCAAGCTCGCCGTGACCGGCTTCTTAAGCCAAGCACGCATGGGCAGCTTCCAGGATGCGATCGCGCTGGCGCAGGCTACAGGCGGCCCCGCCAATATCGCCGCGGTACGCAAATATCAGAGCCGCGGCGGCGTCAGCGTGAATCTGGAACAGGAGGTCTCGACCGATCTCGGCGTCTTCATGCGCGCCGGCTGGGCCGACGGGAATGTCGAACCCTATAGCTATACCGACGTGGACCGCACGGTTGCCGCCGGACTGTCGCTGAAGGGCAAGCAATGGGGCCGGCCCGAGGACACTTTTGGCCTGGCCAGCATCGTCAACGATATTTCCAAGGTGCACCAGCAGTTCCTCAATGCCGGAGGCCTCGGCATCCTGGTCGGCGACGGCATGCTGCCGCATCCCGGCGCCGAGCAGATCATCGAGACCTATTATGCGTTCCCGCTGTTTGCCGCGACCGTAACGCTCGATTATCAGTTCGTCGTCAATCCGGCCTACAATCGCGATCGCGGCCCGGTTTCGGTGATCGGCGCGCGCGTGCACGCGGAGTTCTAAGAAAAGTTCGCGGGGTGAATGCTTCGGGAATTTGGCGCAGCCGATCAGCGGCTGCCGTGCCGGGCGAGCACCTCGCGTACCGCTTCGACCAGCTTGTCCTCTGGCACCGAGTGCTGCGCCTGCGCCTGTTTCTGCAAATGCTGTTCGCGGCCTTTTTCAAGCTTGGCGAGTTCGGCGCCGACGATCAGATCCTTGATGGTGACCTCGCCTCTGGCTTTTTCGTCCGAGCCTTGAATGACGACACAGGGTGCGTTGCGCCGGTCGGCATATTTCATCTGCGGCGCGAATTTTCCTTGCCCTAGATAAAGTTCGGCGCGAATGCCCGCGTTGCGGAGCTTCATCACCATGTTCTGATAGTCGGCGATGCGGTCTTGGTCGAATACCGTGACGACGACCGGACCGCGTTCGGTCGCGAGGTCGAGCTTGCCGAGATATTCGAGCGCGGCGAGAAGTCGCGACACACCAATGGAAAAACCCGTCGCCGGCACCGGCTCGCTGCGAAAGCGCGAGATCAGTCCGTCATAGCGCCCGCCGCCGCCGACCGAGCCGAAGCGCGGCGAGCCGTCCTCGCCGTCAGTCGCGAACGTCAGGTCAACTTCGAAAACTGGGCCGGTGTAATATTCCAGGCCGCGGACGACAGAGGGATCGATGCGGATGCGGTCGCCATATCCCGTTTGCTCGATAATGTCGAAGATTGCTTCGAGCTCTGCAAAGCCGTCAACTAGAACCTGCGGAGTGTCATAGAGGGGGATCGCGAGCGCTCCTAGTCGATCCCAATTATTTGACTCCGAACGTTCAAGATTTGCTCGATTGAACTGAGTAATACCTGGACGCATTTTTGTTTGAATTTCGGGCCAACTCTTGGGCGGTACGTAGTAAGGGTTCGGCATTCCGAAGCCGACTTGACCAGTTTTACTCTTCGCGAAAAAGTTCTCAAAATCCAACCAAACAATCAATTTTTGAATAGACCCACGGTCAAGGCCGGCGCCCTTAGTGAAGTCGCCGCTTTCATCCTTTCGTCCCTGCCCTAACAAAAGTTTGACGCCCTCGATACTCAATCGATCCAACTTATCGATAGCGCGCATCACCATGAGTCGTCGTGCTGCATTTTCGCCACCGCCAAGTCCGATGGACTCCAGTACTCCGTCCAACACCTTACGATTGCTCACCTTCACCACATAACTGCCGTGCGGAATGCCAAGCGCCTCCATCGTGTCGGCGGCCATCATGCACAGTTCGGCATCGGCGGCCGGCGAAGAAGAGCCGACGGTGTCGGCGTCGAACTGCATGAATTCACGGAAGCGGCCGGGCCCCGGCTTCTCATTGCGATAAACGGAGCCGACGCGATACGAGCGATAGGGTTTGGGCAGCGTGTCGAAATTTTCCGCGACATAACGGGCGAGTGGCGCGGTGAGATCGTAACGCAGCGACAGCCACTGCTCGTCGTCGTCCTGGAACGAAAACACGCCCTCGTTCGGCCGGTCCTGATCGGGCAGGAATTTGCCGAGCGCATCGCTATATTCGATCGTCGGTGTCTCTACCGGTTCGAAACCGTAAAGCTCGTAGACGGCACGGATTTTTTCAAGCATGTGCCGCGTCGCAGCGATCTCGCCCGGGCTGCGATCGATCAGCCCGCGCGGCAGCCGCGGCTTGAGCTTATTCGATTTTTCCGACTTGTCCGCCATCTCGTCAGCCATGACTTTATCGATTTTGGCGCGGTGGTAGCAGTCGCGTTGGCGAGCGGCAAGCGATAGGATCGGATCACGCCCCAATCGAACACGATGCCGGAGAGTGAAATGGCCCAAACGCGCCC